>JAZKZP010000114.1:0-2423 GCA_045612715.1 Eubacteriales bacterium | reverse complement strand
AGTAAGAATTCCTTTACTCCCATCATTACGTAACCTTTATCGTCTCTGCGAGGTTTCATACTCTTTTCAACAACGATAATTTTCTTAAACGAATCCATGGTCTTGTCAAATGATGCAGTCTCTTGCTCGTATTTCTGTTGATCGGGTATTGCATATGCAGATTGTATATAATATTTTTTGCTGCCTAAAGTAGCTATAAAGTCAATTTCAAGCTGAGTGCGAATTTCTTTTCCATCTGCATCTCTTTCACGCGACTCTACCATACCGACATCCACTTGATAACCTCTGTAACGGAGTTCGTTATAAATTATGTTCTCCATAATGTGAGTGCCTTCGTTTTGCCTAAAGTTCAATCGCGCATTGCGGAGTCCGATATCCTCAAAGTAGATTTTGTACGGAGTGCCAATATACTTTCTTCCTTTGACGTTAAATCTTTTTACACGAGTAAGCATAAAAGCATCTTCCATATGAGTGATATAACGGTCTACGGTAGCATCACAAATGTTGTTGCCTCCGTGAACGCTATTCATGGTATTGGCGATGTTTCGAGGATTAGTCAATGACGAAATGCCGGATGCAACCACATCAAGAACTTCTCCAATGGTAACATCGTCCTGCAATCCGTAACGATTTTTGATATCGCGAAGATAAAGATTCTTCATCTGAGAAATGAGATAAGTGGATTTCTGCTCTTCGGTTGACATAAGCGCAACTGCAGGTAATCCGCCATAGACAGAATAATCGTCAAAGGCTTCGCTCTTATCTCCGTCCTTGAATGCATAATATTCCGAGAAAGATAGAGGGAGTACGTGAACCTCATCACCCCTGCCTTCAAATTCCGTTAGAATATCTTTTGATAAGAATTTTGAATTGCTTCCGGTTACGTATACGTCAAGATTGCTTTTGCGAAGAAATCCGTTTAAGACAGATTCAAACGCACCAAGCTTTTGCACCTCATCAAGCAGAACGTAGTGCATATCATTGTCATCTATTTGGGGTTGCAACCAATTCAAAAACTTAGTAGGATCAACCTTCCTATCCTCTCTTTCGTTATCAAGAACGATAGGGTCTTCTCCGATTTTTATTAAATCGTCGGCAGAATCAAAAGCAAATTTGATGATATGATCTTCAGCGATTCCCTCTTTGAGCAGGTGATTATAAAACAAAGTATTAAGCAAGTAAGATTTTCCGCTTCTGCGAATACCGGTTATCACTTTGATAAATCCATTATGTTTTCTGACAATAAGCCTATTTAAGTATATATCTCTTTTTATCTCCATAACAGCCTCCATCTAATATTTTTGCCACAAACGGCACTTTTATTAGATACATTATACATCATAGCAAACCAAAAATCAATAGTTTCATCTAATATTTTTGCCGCAAACGGCATTTTTATTAGATGACTGTGATTCGTAAGGTTGTAAATCTTACTTAATTTCAATTCAAAAAATCGAATTTTTATACCAAATGGTAAAAATTTATACAGCATTAAACAAAGAATAGCGCCTTCCAAAAGCATCCGAAATTGAATTACTTGCACCTTTTGGGGTGTTTTTCAGAGACTTATTTGCACCTTTAAGCACTTTCTAGCGATAGTTATTTGCACCTTTTAAAGATTTTGCATCTAAAATAGACAAGCAATATCGGCAAAAAATTATACCGCCTTAAACAAAAAATAGGTTGTCAAGAGTTAATTTGCTTTAACTCAAAGCACATGCTTGACTTCCTGCGATTTTAGAGATATAATATCATCGGAAGCACCGATGACGGTTGCTCCCTTCTGAGACGAATAACCGCCTACAGTTTGGTCGCTGGGCGGTTATTTTCTTTTTTGTAGCATGTCACTCAATTATTTTTTCGGCACTAAACGCAATTTGCTGCCGAAAAAATAAAGCATATTGCCACCAATAAAGTATAATTCAATTTAATCATTTATAATTTCAATTGCATCATTTTCAAGAAAATGACCAAATTGAATTTTCACCCCAAAAAGTGAATGAAAAGTGAAAAATAACTAAAAATCAGCGTTTCAAATAAAAAAGTATATACTTTTATCTACGAAATATTATAGGATGTCTAGTGCTAACTCAAATGTGATACATTAGAAAAAGTGTATAGTTTTTATGGCAAAAAGTCTGGACTTTACGAGATTTGTGTGGTATTGTGTTGTGCTACCGGAGGTAATAAAAAATGAACGTTATTAACGAACTATGGCATGGAAACATAATACCGCAAGAGGATAGCAGAACCAACTCAAAGGAAATGAAGGAACTTCTCGGTTATATGGCAAGGCATCACGAAGACCTAGAAAAGAGCTTCTCTGATGAGCAGAAGGAAATCTTCGAAAAGTTTCACGACTGCTGGAGCGAGTATATGAGCCTTGCTGAAGCAGCCATCTTTGAGTATGCCTTCAAGCTTGG
>JAZKZP010000113.1:0-10231 GCA_045612715.1 Eubacteriales bacterium | reverse complement strand
TTAAATAAACGGCAAGATTGCAAGATTTCCTCCTTGCAGTCACGTCAGGCGGAGAGAAATCTCCGCCTGGTTTTTTATTTGTGATGTTTTAAATTTTGATTTGTAGGGATGTTAGTTTTATTTCAGGACGCTCAAGCCGCTGGGCTTCCGCTTTTGAAAAAGCTTTTTTGGATACTTTTTTCTCGAAAAAAGTATCATTCCTTACTAACTTACTTCTTCCCCATAAATCCCAATTTATTTACTCAAAGGAATAAAAACTATGAACTTAATTTTAGCATCAAAATCACCGAGGCGAAAGGAAATTCTTGAAAATCTCGGCGTTAAATTTCAAATAATAACATGCGAAACGGACGAGCACACTAACGAAACCGACGGCAGAAAATACGTTGAAGAAATCGCATTCCGTAAGGGTGATGCCGTGCGCACACTCCTTGAGAGCGAGGGCAAATTGGATGAAAATCAAATTATCCTCTCCTGCGACACAGTTGTTGTGTCTGCAGACGGCGAGATTATGGGCAAACCGCTTGACCGTGCCGACGCAAAAAGAATGATACTCGCTTTTTCGGGCAAGCCCCACTTCGTAATCAGTGGAATTGCGCTTATAACCAAAGAAAAAACCGTTGTAACAAGTGAAAGCACCACCGTTTTCTTCGACACAGTTAACGAAAATGACGTTGAAAAGTATCTCGATACAGACGAAGCTTACGATAAAGCGGGTGCTTATGCAATCCAAGGATATGCTTCCCTTTGGATAGACGGAATCAAAGGCGACTATTTCAATGTGGTTGGACTCCCTGTAAAAAAACTTTCTGACACTCTCAAAAAAGAGTTTGCCTTTAAGTTGGCATAAGTAAAAATAAAAAATGATATTCAAACACACATTTCAAAATACATGTAAATCTCATTAATAAAAACCTATTGACATTTTAAAATTTTGTGATAAAATATATGATGAAATAGGATGGCAAATTGTTGCCATAAGTACAAACTAATCTTAAATTGTCGAACATTCGACATAGGACGGAGAAAAAATGAACGTTTTAAAAGAATTATCTCTTATAGGTATTGTACCTGTAATAAAAATCGACAGAGTTGAAGATGCTCTTCCTCTCGCAAAAGCACTCATCGACGGTGGTCTTCCCTGCGCAGAAATTACATTTAGAACTGCAGCAGCTAAAGACGCTATCGCAGCAATTACTGCAGAATACCCCGATATGATCGTAGGTGCAGGCACAGTTCTCACAAAAGAACAGGTTGACGCTGCCATCGAAGCAGGCTCAAAATTCATCGTAAGCCCCGGCTTCAACCCCGAAATTGTTAAATACTGTCAAGAAAAGGGTTGCCCCATCATTCCCGGTATCAACAATCCCACAGGAATTGAACAGGCACTCTCTCTCGGACTTACAACAGTTAAATTCTTCCCCGCTGAACAGAGTGGCGGTATCAATATGATCAAAGCAATGAGCGCTCCTTATGGTGCAGTTACATTCATGCCCACAGGCGGAATTGGTCCTAACAACGTAAACGACTATCTCTCATTCAACAAGATCGTTTGCTGTGGCGGTAGCTGGATGGTTAAGGCAGATATGATCGCTGCAGGTGACTTTGACGGCATCACAAAGCTTGTTCGTCAGGCAGTTGACACAATGCTCGGCTTCAAATTCAAGCACATGGCTATCAACGAAACAAGCGCAGACGCAGCTAACTCCGATGCAAATGCAATCGACGGTATCTTCGGTCTTGGCACAAGAGCAGCAAGTGCTTCTACATTCGCTTCCGAGTCCATCGAAATCATGCACACACCTGGCAAGGGCACACACGGTCACGTTGGCATTCAGACAAACAACGTTGAAAGAGCTGTTTACCACCTTGAACGCCGTGGTGTAAGATTCGATCACTCCACAGCTCGCTTTGATAAGGCAGGCAAGATGACATTTATCTACCTTGCAGACGAAATCGGCGGCTTCGCATTCCACATTTGTCACTAATTAATCCCCTTTAATATATTTTTTGAAAGGATTTTATTAAAATGAAAAGAGTTGTTACATTTGGCGAGCTTATGCTCAGACTTCAACCCTATAACTACGAAAGATTCGTTCAGTGCGACCACGTTGAGTTCACATTCGGCGGCGGTGAAGCTAACGTTTCCGTTTCTCTTGCTAACTATGGCATCGACGCAGCATTCGTTACCAAGCTCCCTGCACACGCAATCGGTCAGGCAGCTATTAACAGCCTTAGAAGATATGGCGTTGATACATCTATGATCGTTCGCGGTGGCGACAGAGTGGGTATCTACTTCAATGAGAAGGGCGCTTCTCAGAGAGGTTCAGTATGTATCTACGACCGTGCTAACTCCGCTATTGCAAAGGCTTCTACTGCTGACTTTGATTGGGACGCTATCTTCGAAGGCGTTGATTGGTTCCACTTCACGGGTATTACTCCCGCACTCGGTGAGAACGTTGTTGAAATCTGTAAGGATGCTTGCAAGGCTGCTAAGGCTCGTGGCATCAAAATTTCCTGCGACCTTAACTACCGCGGTAAGCTTTGGACAAGAGATCAAGCAAGAGCTGCTATGACAGAGCTTTGCCAGTACGTTGACGTTTGCATCTCCAACGAGGAGGACGCAAAGGACGTGTTTGGTATCGAGGCTGAAGCTACAGACATCTATGGCGGTAAGCTTAACCACGAGGGCTACAAGTCCGTTGCAAAGCAGCTTGCTGATAAGTTTAACTTTGAGTACGTTGCTATTACTCTCCGTGAAAGCCATTCCGCATTCGATAACGGTTGGTCTGCAATGCTCTATAACGTAGCAAATGACGAGTACTGCTTCTCCAAGAAGTACAACCTTCACATCATCGACCGTGTTGGTGGCGGTGACTCCTTCGGTGGCGGTCTTATCTACTCTCTCCTTTCCGGCAAGGATACTCAGGCTGCTGTTGAATTTGCAGTTGCAGCTTCTGCTCTCAAGCACTCTATTGAGGGTGACTACAATATGGTTACTCTTGCTGAGGTTGAGAAGCTCGCAGGTGGCGACGGAAGCGGTCGTATCCAGAGATAATTTGAATTGAATAAAAATTTAAGGGAACTCGTTTGAGTTCCCTTTTATTTTTTATTTGTCGCGCACACTGTTCGCACAAACCCACCTGTTGTTTCGTCCACCTTTTCAAAGGTGGCGCACCACGCGTAGTGGCGCCCGCCGCGTAGGCGATACGGCATTTCTTTTTGGGAACTTTTTCGCTTTCGTTTTTGCGTTAGCAAATGGCTGACGTAAGTCAGACAAGAAAGAATGTGCCTCTGGTTTCAAAGAAAAAGTGGATAAAATATAAGTGGTCGCTATATTTAGTGGCACTATTTTTAGATAGCAAGACTTGTTAGACGCTTTTTTCTTTGGCATTATAGCCGCAAAGAAAAAAGCTTTGCAAAAAAGAAACGACGGATGCGCTCAAGCCGCGCGGCTCTGCTACGCGCAGGGCGGTCGCATTTGAAAAAGCAACGCAAAACAATCGTTAAAGGCAAGTCGAACATCTCGACAAATCCCAATTTGATACGAACAAAAAACACATCCCCACTTTCGTGAGGATGTAATTTTAGTCATTTAAATCTTTCTTGAATTCGCTCACGCTCTTGCCATAGAGTTTTTTGAAAACTCGACTGAAGTATGCAGGGTCGTCAATGCCAACCATCTCTGCCGCTTCGTAGGCATGAAGCCCAAAACGCTCGATGTATGTTTTCGCAAGGTTCATTCTATATGCAGTAAGGTAATCAATAATGGTTGTTCCCTTAACCTGCTTGAAAATTGCGTGAAGATAGTTGGGCGTTAAGCCAAACTCCTCGGCAATTTCAAGAACGCTAATTTTCTTGCGATAATTCTTAATTATGTAAGAAACCACCATTTCGCTATACGCAACAGCACTTGTGGGGAAAACTTTAGCATCAAATGCCACTTCGTCCATACTTGTTTTTGTGATTCTGCTCAAAAACTCAATGATAAGAGAGAGTGCGCGTGTTTCCTCGCCGATTCGTTCGCCCGGATTACAAGAAATTATCTTTTTAATATAGGGCAAAATCCAATCGGACTGATTGGATGAAAGTCCCTCTTTAGGAAGCAAAAATCTATTGCCTGCCAAAAGATTCTTCATAAGGTTGCGTGTTTCTTCTTCAGAGAGCTTTTCGGAGTCAATAACATTGACAGAAAGTCCACATTCAAGGCAAATTGAATACATCTTAATAGGACGGTCACTCTCTGTGTAAATCTCATATTTTTGACCAAAAAGCATTGGGTAAAGATGTCCCTGCTCGCAGACAAGTGAGCCATCGGGCGCTTTACAAATATAATCACCCTTATCAACATAGCAAAGTTCGATAAGATGGTCATTTTTCGCAGTTGTTATATTATACTCAGCAGTTGCAACGATGCAGCTGTGTTTTATTTTGGGTATGGTTGTTAATTCAATATCGTAAAAAAGCACTTTTGTATCCTCTTTTTTGAATTTTTTTGCAAAATCCGCCATTTTTCGCGATGTGCCTATATATCATACCACAAAAAAATAGTTTTGTCCAACATTTTTTTGAAATTTTTTAAAATTTTTATCTAAATTTTACCTTTTTGTAATAAAATATACAGTTTTGTCGATACTTTTTCGTAAGGATCTCGTTATATCAATAAATATTGACTTGCAAAAATCGAAAAAATATGTTATACTGTTAACACGTCAATAGAGTTAATTTTAATATGAGGTAAATAAATGGCATTAATTAATTGTCCTTATTGTGGAAACAGAGTGTCAAGCCTTGCCCCTGTATGTGTTTATTGTGGCAGCAACGTTTCCAATTTAGATAAAGGATTAATATATGAAGTAAGAAATAAAACATTGGTCAAATATCACGGTAATCGTGAGGTAGTAAGCATTCCCGGATATGTCGAAGAGATAGGTAGAGGTGCATTCGAAAATTGCACTTCTCTTGTTAAAGTCATCATTGACAATAATATAAAAGTAATTAATGATTTCGCATTCTCGGGATGTAGCGCTCTTGAAAGCGTAGTTATAGGAGATGGGGTTAAAAACATTGGATTCCGCGCGTTTGCAGGATGCTCCTCCCTTCAAAACATAGAGCTTCCTCACACAGTTGATACTATAGAAGACCGAGCTTTCGAAAATTGCGCAGCAATTCAAAGCATTAATATTCCATCAGGTATCGTATCAATAGGAAAAGAAGCATTTTTTAACTGCCAAACACTTAAAGAAATCAAATTGGCAGATTCGGTTACTTCCCTTGGATTTGAGTCCTTTGCATTTTGCAATTCGCTTGAAAGCATTCAATTTGGAAGTGGATTGTTGACTATTGGTGGTCGTTCTTTTTTTGAATGTAAATCTCTTAAAAATATAACATTGCCACAAAACGTTCAGCATATCGGAGAAGAAGCATTTTTTAGATGCACTTCACTTAAAGAAGTCACCTTGAACGAAGGTGTTTTAAACATCGGTATGCTTGCTTTTTCAGAATGTAACGCGCTGAAGGAAATAGATATTCCCTCCACAGTCACTTCTGTCGGCATACAAGCGTTTTTCAATTGCAAGTCTCTTCAAAAAGTTACTCTCAACGAAGGGTTAAGAGAAATCAGCTCCGAAGCATTCAAAGGATGTGAAGCACTTGATCATATATCAATTCCCAAAAGCGTGAAAATTTATGGTTTCGAGGTGTTTTCTAACTGTCCTTCACTAAAAGGAATTGAAATTGCAAGTGTAAAGCGTTGGTGCGATATCGAATTTAGCCTTGCGAAAGGAAATCCCCAACCTTATGATAAGCGATTATCCGTGGATGGCGAGATAATAAAAGAATTGGTAATTCCCCCCGAGGTTGATTTTATAAAAAATTCAGCTTTTTCCAATTGCGTTGAGATAGAACGAGTTGAAATTCCGGAGGGAGTAACGGGCATTGGTACTCAAACCTTTTTCAACTGTCACAATATGACTGAAATAAACATTCCCGACTCCATCACAAGTATAGGTAAAGAAGCATTTTACAATTGCTATTCACTCAAAAGCATAAATATTCCGGATCAAATACCGGGAATTTCGGGTGGCACCTTTAGTGAATGTAGAAATCTTGAGACAGTTAAAATGGGTAAGGGAGTGAAAATAATTGACTCACTCGCCTTTGAAAATTGCATATCACTCGAACACATTGAATTTAGTGAGGAATTAACCTCCATCTCTAAAAATGCATTTTTAGGATGCAGCTCATTAAAGGATTTGGTTATTTGCAAAAACATTTCAAGCATAAGCACAGGAGCTTTTGAAGGATGTAATTCACTTCAAAATGTGTATTTTAAGTTTTCCGACCTCGAAATGCCCCGAATTCTTATAGGAGATAACCCTGAGCTCGACTATGTATCATTGTATTTTTACAGCGAAGAACAACCACCTGAGCCTGGTTCCTTTTGGCACTATAACGAAAACGGCGAACCAACTATTTGGTAAAAATTTATTTTTTTGTTGACTTTTATCGAAAAATATACTATAATGATACTGTAGATATAAAGAAGGAGGTATTTGCTATGAAAATCATTGAAACTTTTGAAAGTCTTCCTAAATGGGCTAAAGTAGTTCTTCTCGTTTTCGTTGGTCTTATCTGCCCCATTTACAGAATCATTAAGTATCTTGAAACCAAGAACACAAACACTCTCATCGCAGGCATTCTTGCTTTGATTCCCTTTGTTGGCACAATTGTTCAGGTTATTGATATCATTACAGAAGTTACTGACAACAAGATCAAATTCTTTGCTGAATAATCAAACTAAAAAAGACCGCAATTGCGGTCTTTTTTTATCTTATTTTTTAGTTAATTCTTTGCCATCCGTGATAAACATTATCGTTCCTTGCTCATCAGTACGATAAACTGTTGCTCCGATATCAGTAAACGCATCAAGAGCTTCTTGATGAGGATGACCGTAATCATTACCCGCACCGCAAGAAATTACAACGTAAGTTGGCTTGGCAGCTGCTAAGAGTTCAGGAGAATTTGATGTTCTTGAACCGTGGTGACCCGCAGAAAATACGTCACATTTGATTTTATCCTTGTAATACTTCAAAAGATCGGCTTCGCCTTCTTTTTCAGCATCACCTGTAAGCAAGAATGAACGCTCGCCATAGGTCGCGTGAATAATCAAGCTGGCTTCATTCCATTCTTCAGAGTCAACAAGATGCTGTTGAGGACCATAAATCTTCATTTGAAGTGCACCAACAGTAAACACATCACCTGGAACCGCAATCAAACTATTAATCTGTTTTTCTTCAAGCACGTCAAGTGCTTTTTTGAAAAACTGAGTGGTCTTTGTTTGACCATTCATTACAAAATTTTTAACTGTAATGTTTTCAAGCACGTATGCCGCCGCACCCATGTGGTCGTTGTCGGGATGTGTAATGATAAAATATTCAAGCTCTGTAACACCCTGCGCATTGAGGTATGCTATAATATCATCACCGTATTCGGGCTCGCTACAGTCAACCAAAACACTGCCCTGCGGTGTTTGGAAAAGAGTGGCATCGCCCTGTCCAACGTCAATAAAATGCACCGCCATCTCATCACCGTTAGGATCAATCGGTGGTATAACGGGTGATTTGGTAGATCCGATGCCAAGATCGTTTACGAATCCACGAAACGAATCGTTATTTTCATACAAATATGTACCACCAAAAAACAATAATGCTGCAATCAACAAAACTATGGGTAATGCCTTGCCGAATATTGCCTTTAAAACCTTCTTTTGCATTCTTTTCTTTTTCGCTTTAGATACTGCCATAAAACCTCCAAATTTTCATTAGTATATATAAATTATATCAATTTTTGTCAATAAAATCAAGTAGTATAATTATTTTTTATTTATCAAAAAATATTGCATTTATTAAAAAAATTTGATATAATATTTAAATAGTAAAATGAATACATTTAATTAATTTGGAGGCATTTATGAAAATAATTAAGGTTAAAAATTACGAAGAAATGAGCAACGAAGCTTTCAAAGTTATTCTCGATGTTGTTAAGAACAATCCACAAGCAGTTCTCGGTTTAGCAACTGGTTCAACTCCCGTGGGTCTTTACGCAAAAATGGTTGAAGACCACAGAAACAACGGCACTTCCTATGCAGAGTGCAAGACAGTAAACCTTGACGAATACGTTGGTCTTGACATAAACAGTGATCAGAGCTACGTTTATTTTATGAGAGAAAATCTTTTTAAGCATATAGACATCAAACTTGAAAATACACATATTGAAAACGGTAAAGCAGAGGACAAAGAAGTAGAATGCGCTCGCTATAACGCACTTCTTAGTGAATACGTTCAGGACCTTCAGCTTCTCGGTATTGGCTCAAACGGACATATCGCATTCAATGAGCCCGGCACATCTTTTGATTCTGTAACACACATCGTTGACCTTGCCGAAAGCACAATCAAGGACAATTCCCGTCTTTTCAACTCTATTGACGAGGTTCCTCGCCAAGCATTCACAATGGGACTTTCAAACATTATGAATGCAAAAAAGGTACTTATCCTCGCTAATGGTGAAGGCAAGGCATATGCTGTAGGCGAACTCGTTAACGGTGAAATTCGCGAAGAAGTTCCCGCAACCATTCTTCGCAATCATCCCGATTGCATCCTTATCTGTGATGAGCTTGCAGGCAAATATATTTAATTGATAAATAAATTGGGATTTAACGGTGTGTTCGCACTTGCTTCGCACGATTGTTTTGCACCGCTTTTTCAAAAGCGGTCGCCCTGCGCGCAGCAGCGCGGGTACGGGGCGCGCAGCCCTGTATTCGCCGTTTCTTTTGTTAGCTTTTCTTTGCGGCTATACTTGCAAAGAAAAGCGGCTAACGAATTTAGGTGTCTAAAGATAGAGCCCCTAACTATAGCGACCACTTCTCTTTTATCCACTTTTTCTTTAAAAAGTTCCCAAAAAGAAATGCCGTATCGCCTACGCGGCAGGCGCCACCTTTGAAAAGGTGGACGAAACAATCGTGAAAGGTTTATGCGAACATAGTGCGCGATAAATCAAAATTTGAAGTTACAAATAATTCTAATTCAATAAATAAAAAGGAAAATAAAAATGGCTCAATCTAAAATTTTGCGCGCTATGACAAGTGACGGTAGCGCAAGAATACACATTATAAATTCAACCGATATTGTAAACACAGCTATTAAATACCATAGCACAGCACCTACTGCGAGTGCAACTCTTGGACGACTCCTCACAGCAACCTCAATTATGGGCTGTATGCTTGGCGAGGTTGAGAATAGCATCACAGTATGCTTCGGTGGTGACGGCCCCGCAGGACGCGTTTTGGCGGTCGGTGACTACTATGGTAACGTGCGTGGATACATTCAGAATCCCGACGTTGATCTTCCCTTAAAACCCAACGGAAAGCTCGACGTTGGCGGTGCTGTTGGCAACGGACTTCTCAACGTTATTAGAGATACAGGCGCTGAAATTCCCTTCTCCGGCTCAATTAAAATCGTTAGTGGCGAAATTGCCGAGGACATCGCGCAGTACTACGCAGAAAGTGAACAAATTCCCACAGTTTGCGCACTTGGTGTGCTTGTTGAAACTGATTGCACTTGTCGTGCAGCAGGCGGAGTTCTTATTCAGCTTCTTCCCTTCGCTGACGATAAAACGATTGCAGCTATTGAAAAGAATATCCCCAAGCTTTCAAATGTTTCTCATCTCTTTGAATCAGGTATGTCAAACGTTGAGATTGCAGAATATGCTCTTGAAGGTATAGAATATGACCTCTTTGACGAGCTTGATGTTGATTATCTTTGCAACTGTTCAAGAGAAAGAATGGAGCGCGCTCTCATATCTCTTGGCAAGCCCGAACTCCACAAGATGCTCGCAGAACAGCTTGCCGAAGGTAAAGAAGAACATTTGGAGGTAAATTGTCGCTTCTGCAACAAGAAACACATCTTCAATAAAGACGATATCGAAAAAATGTTTGAAGAACAATAAAAAAATTAATAAAAATTTGCAAAAAACTATTGACAATTTAGAATCACTGTGATATAATAACTTCTGCCGTTGAAAGAACGGCAGGTATGGAAGCATAGCTCAGTTGGGAGAGCATCTGCCTTACAAGCAGAGGGTCATAGGTTCGAGCCCTATTGTTTCCACCATTTTTTATAATCGGGGGCACATAACACTCCGATGTAGGAATATGAGCGAGGAATACCTCGAT
>JAZKZP010000112.1:0-1796 GCA_045612715.1 Eubacteriales bacterium | reverse complement strand
CAAGCGTCAAGCTTGCTTGTAAGATTGGAATTTCACTTCTAAACCGATAATTCCGTTAGGAATTTCGAAAATTTACGAAACATTCGCTCAAACCCATCTGTTGTTTTGCTCCGCTTTTTCAAAAGCGGAAGCCTAGCGGCTAGGGGTTCCCCGAAACGAACATCGTGAGTTTTGGGGGTTTCCGTATTGAGCGTCCCAAAATAAAACTAACTACCTACAAATCAAAATTTGAATACCAATTTAAAAAGGACTTAACGATTTCGTTAAGTCCTTTTGTCTTATTCACCAACTGCTTTGGTTGTAAGCATAGTCCAAACAAGTTTGAGCTTTGAAGCCTTAGCCATTCTGGGCTCACCTTCACCAATAAAGAGTGATTTTTTGCTATCTTGCGCACTTTCCCACTTGGGCAAGTTTGCACCGTTAGGATCGCCCGTCTTTACGAAGTTTACAAGATAGTCGCTCATCATAGAAGCAATCTTTCTATCCTGCTCTTCCCATGGACGCCAACCATTATCAAGCGTATCAAACCAATACCAAAGATCGCTTGAATGCCATGCACCATTTGTTTCACCGGGCAAAACACGGTCAAAATGCCAAATATAACTTGTTTTTTCCTGATTTTCGCACCAATCGTGAGCCATAGTGCTCATAAAGAGAGTCATCATATCGTGACTTGTTGATCCAACCATATAATTTACTTTATGATGCTTTTTCGCTTCAAAAAGCTCACATCCTGTACCAACAACAAATTCGCCATCAAGACAGGGGAAGCAAGATGCGTGTTTTTTAAGTTCGGCTTCTGTTGCTTTCCAAGTTTCAAAAAGCTTTGCAGGTTCAACAGCACGAAATTCCTCAAGATTTTTCGCACCGCAATTTTTCATAACCGCGTGCCAGAAATCGTACATTGTATCCGCGGGTGCTGCTGACAAAATCTTGTTTACACCGCCGCCACTACTCATAACTGCGCCACGGAAAAGTCCTTCAGAAAGAGGAGAAAGAGAATGTTGCTGAACACTCATTCCACCTGCGCTCTGTCCCATAATGGTAATTGCATCGGGGTCGCCACCAAATGCAGAAATATTATCTCTAACCCATTTCATCGCGCAAAGTTGGTCAAAAAGACCATAGTTGCCCGTGTTGCCTGCTTCTTCTTTGAGTTCGGGAAGTACAAGAAATCCCATAGGACCAAGACGATAGTTAATTGTAATAGCAATTACTCCCTTTTGCGCCCAAATTGGATCGTCAAAATGCTTTTCGTGTCCACATCCTCCGGTGAATCCACCACCATGGATATAAAAAAGAACGGGCAATTTGTCACCCTCTTTTGCGTTTTCGGGTTTCCAAATATTTAAGAACAAACAATCTTCACTATAAGTATATGTTTCGCCCTTGCGAAATTCTTTGTAGTAGAAATACTTCTTTTCGTTGTATTCTTCGTCATAGAATGCGCGAGGCTGATATGAACAATTACCATATTGGGTTGCATCATATATACCATCCCAAGAAGTCACTTGCTTGGGATATTCCCATCTGCCAGCAGTTGCATAACGTATTCCCTTAAAAGCTACAACGCCATCAAGTCGGCAATCCGTACCCTTTATTTTACCACAAGGGGTGCTGATAATATATTTTTCCATAAAAAACTCCTGTTTGTAGTTCAAATTTTGATTTATCTAACAGTTAGCCTTCCCCTGAGGGGAAGGTGGCAGGCGAATGCCTGACGGATGAGGGGAACGCCATTTAGTTTACACTAACGACTTTCTCGTAAAACAAAAACCTTGATTTTTAAGTAATTT
>JAZKZP010000111.1:0-13016 GCA_045612715.1 Eubacteriales bacterium | reverse complement strand
AATTTTCTTCAATTTAGGGATCCCCTTTCATGTTTATTTTTATCTTTTACTCGTATTATATCATATTGCTATACAAAAGTAAATAGGACGGTTTGATTTTTCAAACCGTCCTTTAATTTTTATTCTTTATCTACAGATTCTTCGCTACTATTAGGTGCGTCGTCATAGGTTTCGCCTTTGGGTGCGTTAGCCATTCTTTCGCGCTCCTCTTTTTCGCGGCGAAGCTCTTCTTCAACCTTGCGCTGTTCTTCTTCCTCTGCCTTGCGCTTTGCCTCGTTTTCTTCTTGGCTCTTGCGCTCTTTTTCCTTTAAGATTTCATCAATCTCGTCGAATGTGAGGTCGTTTTCCATAGCTGCCTTGAACTGATCGCCGTCCATAAATTCAGCTTTGAGAAGGTATCCTGCAACGAGGTGGAGCTTATCAATATGCTCTGAAAGTATCTTTTTGCACTCTGTGTGAGCATTTTCGATAATTGTTCGAATTTCATCGTCGATTTCTGCCGCAATCTTTTCAGAATAGTTCTTATTAGTATTAAGATCTCTGCCAAGGAACACTTCTGTATCAGAGTGACCTGAGCCATAGAGAACAGTACCGAGTCTATCACTCATACCGTATCTTGTTACCATATTGCGAGCAACCTTTGTTGCCTGCTGAATGTCGGCAGATGCGCCTGTGGAAACATCATCAAGCACAAGTTCTTCAGCAACTCTACCACCGAGGGCGAGAACGATGCTATCGAACATCTGCTTTTTAGTCATTGTGAACGTGTCTTGTTCAGGAATACTTACAGTAACACCGCCTGCATTGCCTGAAGGAACTGTTGAGATAAATTTAACGGGGTCTGTGTGCTTGCAGTAGTAAGAAGCAACTGCGTGGCCCGCCTCGTGATAAGCGGTGAGCTTGTTATCTGCTTCAGTTCTTACTCTTGTCTTCTTTTGAGGACCGAGAAGTATCTTCATATAGGATTTTTCAATATCGTCCATACCGATAAGGGATTTATTATTCTTTGCCGCGTGGAGTGCCGCTTCGTTAAGAAGGTTGGCAAGATCAGCACCTGTAAATCCAATTGTACTTTGAGCAATCTTGTGGAAGTCAACTGTGCTTTCCATGGGCTTCTTTCTTGCGTGAACTTGAAGGATTGCTTCACGTCCCTTGATATCGGGGTAACCAACTCTAACCTGACGGTCAAAGCGTCCTGGACGAAGAAGTGCAGGGTCAAGAATATCTGCGCGGTTTGTTGCCGCCATAATGATTATACCTTCGTGTGAGCCGAAGCCGTCCATTTCAACGAGCAACTGGTTGAGAGTTTGCTCTCTTTCGTCGTGTCCACCACCAAGACCTGCGCCACGGTGACGTCCAACTGCGTCAATTTCGTCGATGAAGATAATTGCAGCGGGAGCTTTTCTTGCTGTATCAAACAAATCTCTTACACGGCTTGCACCAACGCCAACATACATTTCAACGAAGTCAGAACCTGACATTGAGAAGAAGGGAACACCCGCTTCACCCGCAACTGCCTTCGCAAGAAGTGTCTTACCTGTTCCGGGAGGGCCCACAAGCAATACGCCGTGGGGAATCTTTGCACCGAGCTTTGCAAATTTTTGAGGGTCTTTAAGGAACTCAACTATTTCAACAAGCTCTTCTTTTTCTTCTTCTGCACCTGCAACGTCTGCAAAAGTTACTTTATTTTTATCGTTAGATGGCATGTGAGCTTTAGCTTTGCCGAAGTTCATCATTCCGCCACCTGCACCTTTGTTCATTTGCTTTGTCATGTAAATTCCAAGGAAAATCATAACACCAATCAAAAGAACATTGGGAAGAAGGGATAACCACCAAGGATATTCCGCCAAAGGCTCATATTCATATTTTACAAGGTTTGTGTTGCGTTTGTAGTCCTCAAAAGCATCAATAAAAATGCTTACGTCACGGAGCTTGTAGCTTATTTTTTCTGTTGAAAGACCAGCTACATCAACGGGTGTGAGAACGCCGACTTTATCACTCTTATATATTACAAGAGTTATTACGTTTTCATTCGAAACCTCAAATTCTTTAACTCTGTTTTCTTCGAAATAGTGCATTATGTCGCTGAAATTGACTTCTTCTTTACCCTGCGGTGAGCCGAGCATTGCGAATACCGCAATAAAGATTACGGCAATCAAAACGACATAAAAAAGAATTACTTTTAAATTGCCTTTCATTAATAACCTCCGAATTTATGTTTAGATATTAGTTTTCAAAATTAATTGTTATGCGGAAAAAGTTTTCGCCATTGGCTATTTTGTCTTTTCTCACACGGTCGCAGACTGCAACTGTGGGAACCCATAATATTTCATTTTCTTGAGTTAGAAGAGGTAGCTTCTTTCGCATATTCAGCGGAATTTTTTTCTCGCTGACAAGTTTTTTTACTTTTTTATTCATTTTTCCCGAAAAGATAACGTCGCCCTCGCGCCTTGAACGAAAATGCGTGTCATTTTTTATTATATCGCATTTCACGTCAAGAAAAACGTCGGTTTCTGCGGGATTTTTAGTGGGATTTCTTTCAATATTAATTATAATACCGTTTGGCAATTCAGTTTTGCCAATGGTAAGTGGAATCTTGAAATTTTCATCGATACATTCTATTTCGTAATTTGTAAAAATGAGTTTGCTATTTTCGATTTTGGCAACAACGTTGTTTGGCAACGAAATAGAGGAATGTGGCTCTGCTTTTTGGCAAAGATTGATGATGCTTTGGATATGTGTATGTTCAAGGGAAGAATTGCTAGAAAGCATTATTACACGAGATTTAAGTGCTATGTGTAATTGATTGAATTTTGAGAGGGGAATTCCACCCTCACATTCAATCTTAATAAATTCTTTTGCAGAACATTCAATAAAATCGTTTGCTTCGTTTGCGCTTTCGCTAAGACGGGAAAAAACTCTTGCAAGATTGGGTTGAAGCTCATACATTTTAGGAGTGAGCTCTGCGCGAATGAAATTGCGAGCATAATTTGTGTCGGTATTAGTGCTGTCGATTACAAAATCAATATTATTTTCTGCGCAATAGGACAAAATATCCTCTTTTTTGGTATTAAGAAGTGGGCGCACTAAATAAAAATCGTTTGTAAGGTTTCGGCACTCTGCCATTCCGCGAAGTCCGGCTAGTCCGCTTCCACGAAGGATGTGGAGCATAATACTTTCAATTTGGTCTTCGGCATGATGTGCTGTAACAAGAATAGGAATATTATTTTCACGCATAATTTTTTCAAAAAATGCATATCGTCTTTCTCTTGCCTCAGTTTCGATGCTGTTTCCGTTTTCTTTTGCGAGTAAAGGAATATTCGCTATACCAAGATAAAAGGGAATACCGAGTTTTTCGCAAGTGTTTTTACAAAATTCTGCATCACGTTCTGCTTCTTCGCCACGGATTTGATGATTAAAATGTGCTGCGTGCAATTTATATCCGCGTGCTTTAGCATCGTTATTTAAAAGATGCAACAACGCACTTGAATCTGCGCCACCCGAAAAAGCTATAAGCACGGGTGTATTTTGCGAAAGAGAAGCGAGAATTTGGGGAGATGTATAGAAAATAGCATTTTTGTTTTTCATTTTTCTCCCCCTATATTATTTCTCTAAAAATTATTCTTGAAAATCGTCTGCGATGGTACGGAACTTGGTGTACTGACCGATCCAGCCCATCTTTACTGTACCCGTTGAGCCGTGACGGTTCTTTGCGATGATAACCTCGGCAATATTTGCGGCATTGTTATCACCTGGCGCGCCGTCTGTTTTGTAGTATTCGTTTCTGTAAAGGAACATTACAACGTCTGCGTCCTGCTCGATAGCACCGGAGTCACGAAGGTCGGAAAGCATTGGCTTTTTGTCTGTTCTTGACTCGGGTCCACGGGAAAGCTGTGCGCAACAAATAATGGGAACCATGAGTTCTTTTGCCATAATTTTAAGCGAACGTGAAATTTCAGAAACTTCTTGCACACGGTTATCAATTTTTCTGTCACTCTGCATAAGCTGAAGATAGTCAATGATAACAAGACCGAGATTGTCAACTCTGCGAAGTTTTGCCTTCATATCGGTAACTGAAATGCCTGACGTATCGTCGATAAGAATGTCGCAGGAGGCAAGGCGAGAGCTTGCGTCTGCGATTTTTTCCCAAGAGTCGCTTGAAAGCTTACCCGAACGAAGTTCGTGGCTATCAACAAGTGCTTCACTTGAAAGAATACGTGAAACGAGCTGATCGGCACTCATTTCAAGCGAGAATACGCAAACCTTTTTCTTTGTGGCTTGAGCAACATTTGTTGCAATATTAAGTGTGAATGACGTTTTACCCATACCGGGACGGGCACCGACGAGAATAAGGTCGGAGTTACCCATACCAACAAGTACTCTATCAAGTCCTGAAAAGCCCGTAGCCGTGCCGTGCGCGGCATCGGGATTTACTGAAAGCTCGTGCAAGTTATTATAAACTGTGCCGAGAACGTCACGAATATGTTTAAAATTTTTGGTATCTCTACCTTGTGCAATAGCAAAAATTTTACTTTCAGCAAGTTCGATAATGCCAGAGGCGGATTCTTGCTCTGAAAACGCGCTTTCATTTATCTCTCCGCAAACTGCGATAAGCTGACGGAGGGCGCTTTTTTCTTTTACTATTTTTGCATAGTCCTTTACGTTGAGAGCTGTAGGAACGACTTCGGAAAGCGTTCTGATATAGTCCTCACCACCGCTTTTGTTGTAGATACCCTTGTGGACAAGTGTATCAATAAGCGTAACGATGTCTATCTCGCGATTTGTCATAAACAATTCTGTTGCCGCAAGATAAATCTGCTTGTGCTCGGTGATATAAAAATCATCTGCTTTTACAAGGTCTGCAACTTCGGTGATTGAAGCAGGGTCAATGAGAATTGAACCAAGGAGTGACTGCTCTGCTATAAGCGAAAAGGGTAACTTTCTGTTAAGATCTTCATTCATAATTCATCCTCTTACTGCTTGGGAGAAACCTGCACGGTAATCGTGCCTGTGATTTCTGCGCCATAAAGCTTAACTTCAACCTTGTATGTGCCAAAGGTTTTGATGTTTTCACTAAGCATCATTTTCTTTTTGTCGATACTGATGCCGTGATCCTTTGCAAGTGCTTCAGCAATGTCCTTGCTTGTTACAGTGCCGTAAAGACGGTCTGTGCCGCCACCTGCTAAAATTTTAACTGTGATTTTGGAAAGCTTATCAGCAATTTCTTTTGCTTCTGCTTTAGCAACCTCGATTTTGTGCTGATTTGCAGCCTCTTTATTTTTTGCTTCGTTAACTGCCTTGGCATCAGCGATTATTGCAAGCTTTTTGGGAAGAAGAAAGTTTCTTGCATAACCGTCTGAAACTTCAATAATCTGGTCTTTTTTACCCTGACCCTTAACGTCCTGTGTCAACATTACTTTCATAGTATTTATCTCCTAACTGTGAAATTCTATAGTATCAATCTTAAAAAATCTTGAAATATTTTACTCTTCTGTAAAATATTCGTCGATTGCGTCCTTCAAACGGTAGAGAACACTCTTCATATCTGTTCCAAGAATTGCCGCTGCGGCGGAATCAAAATGTCCTCCTCCGCCCATCTTTTCAAGAATGAGCTGAACGTTTATCTTGCCGTTTGAACGCGCTGAAATGTGTATTTTGTCATTTATTGTTACAAGTGCAAAGGATGCGTCAACACCTCTTACTGTGAGAAGTTTATCCGCAGCTTTTGCGGCTGCAACTCTATCGAAGTCGGGGTCGCTTCCGTTGCTTTCTGTGATTGCGATTCTATCAAGATACATTGTAACGTTTGTATTGAATCTTGCTTCGCTTACGAAATTATCAAAATCTTCATAGAAATAAGTTCCTGCAATTTCGGAGTTAGCACCAACGCCGCGCAAATACATTGCGGCAGAGAAGGTTTTTGTGCCTGTTGTCTTTGTGAAGTTCTTTGTGTCAACCATAATGCCTGAAAGAAGGAGATTAGCTTCTTCTTTGTAAAGAACGTCACTTGGTAAGCACTGTTCAAGAATTCCTGTTATCATTTCAGAAGCAGAAGAAGCTGATGGGTCGATAAGAGCCAAAAGGGGCTCGGTATCAAATTCGGCAACTTTTCTGTGGTGGTCGATAACGATGAAATTTGAAACGTTGTTTGCTATATCGGATGATTCAAGGATATTAAAGTTGTTTGCGTCGCAAAGAATAAGAAGAGTATCTGATTGAATCATATCAAGTCCTGCTTCGGGAGTAATGAAAACATCCTTGTAATCGTCAAGCATAAGAAGCTTTTCGGTGCATGCCTTGAAATTTTTGCATTTTGTATTCATAATGATTCTTGGGCTTAGACCGCAGAACATACAAAGGCGAGCTATACCAACGCACGCGCCAATGGCATCGAAGTCAGGGTTTGCGTGTCCCATAATAAGAACATTGCCTGCGTTTGCGATGTGCGATGTGAGCTGAGTAGCAAAAACTCTTGCGAATGAACCGGATTTCTTTTGCACACCCTTTGTTCTACCGCCAAAGAAGAGGACGTCAGACTCAGTTTTAACTGCAACCTGGTCACCACCTCTTTGAAGCGCAAACTCAAGGACTGAAAAAGCATTCTTTTCTCTTTCTTCAAACGTGTCGCCAACAAGTGAGATACCCATTGAAATTGTAACGGGAACAGATGAGTCACCAAGACGAACATTTCTGATGGTTTCGAGAATATCGAATTTATTTTCTGCACATTCGAGATATTTTTCCTTTGAAAATACCATTATGTATTTATCTCGGTTATATTCACGAATGAAGCCGTGCATTTCGTCTGCAAACTTTTTGAGAATTTCTTCGATTTCGTTTGCCGCCGCACGATAATTTACACGAACGTATTCCGCTATTTCGGTGAGGTTATCAAGAACGATGTGAGCAACCACGGGCGCTTCTGCTTCGGTTTTTGCAAGCAGGTGTGCATATTCGGTGTAGTCGGTAAACGTTACGAGATAATAGGAATTTTTACCGAGAGTGTGGCGATATATTTTAGCAATATAGTTTCTTTCGTTAATGACGAGGTCCATTGAATTTTGACCGTCTTCAACATTGTTGTCCTCAGGCAATTTTGCTATGAGAGTATCAATGCTTACATTACAAAGGTCATTGAAATTCTTTTGCAAAAGGCTTGTTGGAATATCGAAAATATCGTGTGCGCCTTTTGAACACCAAGCTATAATTCCACTGGGGAGTGTAAGCACGCAGGGAATATCAACATCCTTCATCATACCCGTCATAGCTTTTTCAAGCTGAAGCGTTTTTTCGGCAAAGCTTGTTTCAAGGTCCTTCTTTTTCTTATAGAAAATCAAAACGATAAGTATGAAAATAAGATTGATAATGAAAATGCCTATACCAATCCATTTATTCAAGTCTATACCAAGCCAAGTGGTATCTTGCTTTACAAACATATTTATCATTGCATAAAGCCCGAAAAACACCGTACTGCTTATAAGGCAGGTCCACAAAAGTTGAGTGGATTCTGAAAACATGGGCTTTTTATTGTTGTTACTCATTGGATTTATATCTCCTTTGATTTATTTGAGCGATTATTATAAAGGCATAATTTGGCATTCTAATAATCTTCCTATCATTATAGCACGAAAATACTGTTTTGTAAACATAATTTTCAAATATTTATATATAAATAGTAAAAAACGCAAAAAAATTCAAAAAATATGCAAAAAACTATTGCAAAAGAAAAAATTATGTGTTATAATAGGGCATACTAATCTGAGAGTGGGTCCCAAAACGACCCACTCTTAATTCTTGAAAAGGCAGATTTTGCAGATATGATTAAGAAAAACATTGCAGGAACGGTTGCACAGATTATTGCTCCCGTTGCCGAAGAGATGGGAATCATCCTTTGGGACGTTGAATACGTTAAAGAGGGTGCTAAAAAAATATTGAGAATTACCATCGACTCTGAAGAGGGCATTGATATCAACCTCTGTGAAAAATTCCACAGAACAATCGATCCTATGATTGATGAGGCAGACCCCATTGATGAGCCCTATTACCTTGAATGCACATCCCCTGGTCTTGAAAGAGAAATAAAGACTGACGCACATATTGAAATGTGCTTGGGTGAAAAGGTTGAGCTTAAGCTTTATGCTCCCAAAAACAATTCAAAATCCTTTACGGGTAAGCTTTTGGGACTTTCCGATAGTGGAAAAATCGTTATTGAATTCAATGGCGAAAATATTGAGTTTGAAAAAAATGAAGTTGCAAAAATGCACACTGTGTTTGATTTTTAATAAGGAGAAAGAAAAATGAACAAGGAATTATTTGCTGCTCTTGATATGCTTGAAAAGGAAAAGGGCATTCCTAAAACCTATATGTTTGAAAAGATTGAAGCTGCTTTGGTGTCCGCTTTCAAAAAGGAATACGGCGCTACAGCTAACGTTCGTATCGCTATTGACGAAAAGAAAGAAGACATAAAGGTTTATTATCAGAAAGAGGTTGTTGAGGTGGTTGAAAATCCCGAAACACAGATTTCTCTTGAAGAAGCTAAAAAAATCGCTAAAAAATATACTCTTGGTTCTTTTGTTGAAAGAGAAGTTAAGCCTAAGAATTTCAGACGTCTTTCTGCAGGCGCGGCTAAATCCGTTATTATTCAGGGTATCCGCGAGGGCGAAAGAAAGGTAATTCAGGAAGCATACGAAAACCAGAAGGAAGAGATCATTACAGCTCTTGTTAGCAAGATCAATCCCGAAACAGGTAACGTTCTTCTTGAAACAACAAACGGCTTTGCAACACTTCTTCGCGGCGAGCAGATTCCCGGTGAAGTTCTCACAATCGGTGATAGAATAAAGGTTTACGTTCTTCACGTTAATAAAGAAGGTAAGGGTCCCATCGTTACTCTCACTCGTACACATGCAGGTCTTCTTAGAAGATTGTTTGAGCTTGAAATTCCAGAGGTTACTGACGGTGTTGTAATGGTTAAGAGCGTTGCTCGTGAAGCAGGCTCTCGTTCCAAGATTGCGGTTTACTCAAGAGATGCCGAGGTTGATGCTGTAGGTGCTTGTATCGGTAATCACGGTATGAGAATCAACTCAATCGTTAACGAGCTTAACGGCGAAAAGATTGATATTATCAGATATAGCGAAGATCCTGTTGAATACGTAAGAGAAGCGCTTGCTCCCGCACCCGTAATCTCTGCTGAAATGACAGGCGAAAAGACTTGCTCTGTGGTTGTAAGAGCCGATCATCTCTCCCTCGCTATCGGTAAGGAAGGACAGAACGTACGTCTTGCAGCGAAGCTCACAGGTCTTAAGATAGACATAAAAGCTGAATAATTACTTATGGAACAAAAAAAGAAAATACCGCTTCGTCAGTGTGTTGGCTGTTCCGAAAGAAAGCCAAAGGGCGAGCTTTTGAGAGTTGTCAGAACTCCCGAGGGCGAGATCGTGCTTGACAAGACGGGTAGAAAAAACGGCCGTGGCGTTTATCTTTGTTCAAACGTTAAATGCTTTAACAAGGCGAGAAAAAGCGGACGAATTTCAACACATCTTGAATGCGAAATCCCTGACGAGATTTATGCAGCACTTGAAGCTGAGATTGCGCAGGGCGAATGATGGATAAAAGAATTTTAACATCGCTTGGCCTTTGTGCTAAAGCTGGAAAGTTGATTTTTGGCGTGCCAATGATAATTGACGCGATGCAAAAGGGAAAGAAGATATTTCTCGTGCTTGAATCGGAAGACACTTCTGATAATACACATAAAAAAATCACCGATAAATGCTCATTTTACGGTGTTGAAAAAATACAAATTGAAGCTGACGGGGGCACGCTTGCATCCGCAGTTGGAAAAACTTCATCTTTGGCAGCACTTGCCATTACCGACGAGGGCTTTTATAAGATGATTAGTAAATATTTTGATTAATTTATTGAACGGTTTTAATTCTTAAAGAATTTTGGGAGGTACTATGGCAGCAAATCCACAATTTAAAGTAAATCAGTTAGCAAAGGATTTGGGAATCAAAAGTAAGGATATCGTTGACGTTCTTGCAGAAAAGGGGATGAATGTTAAAACACAGGCAGCTCTTGAGGGCAAGGAGTTTGATATTCTTTTCGAAGCCCTTACAAAGAATAATCAGATAAAGGATATTGACTCTTATATCTTTGGGGATACCTATATTCCCTCAAAGCTTCAAGCTGCTAAAGAAGCAGAAGAAGCTGCAAAAGCGAAAGCTGAGGCAGAAGCCAGAGCTAAGGCAAAGGCGGAAGTGGAGGCAAAAGCAAAAGCTGAAGCTGAAGCAAAGGCGAAGGCTGAAGCAGAAGCAAGAGCTAAAGCAGAAGCTGAAGCAAAAGCAAAAGCTGAGGCAGAAGCAAAGGCTAAAGCAGAAGCTGCAATCAGAGCTAAAGCTGAAGAATATAAGCGCGCTGAAGCTGCAAGATTAGAAAAAGCTAAAAACCAACCCAAAACCGAAAACAAGACAAATCAGCAGGTGAAATCTGACAACCGTTCACAGAATAGTCCTGCAAAAAAACAGGAAAGACCCCAGGGTCAGCAAAGACCTCAAGGTGATAGAAACCAAGGCACAAAACCTGCATTTGATAAGAATGCGCAGGGACAGAAGCCCCAAAATGATAGATTTGCAAAACCCGCATTTGATAAGGGTGCGCAAGTTCAGAAACCTCAGGGTGACAGACCTCAGGGCAACTTTAACAAGGGCAATGATAAGGGCGGATTCGGTGGTCAGCAGAAGCCATTCAATCAGCAGAACAAGAAGCCCCAGAACAATATGGGCGGTGGCTTTGGCAGAGATAAGGATGAAGGCAACCAGAATGCTCCTAAAGAACATTTCAAGCCCACAGCTATCGTTCGTGAGCAGACTGCAAAGGGTGAAAAGGGTGTTAGAAGCACAACCACTCGCGTTGTTGATATGAGAGGTTCAAGCTATGATGCGTCCAAGTACGATGAAAAGCTTGATAACTACGTACCCGATTCAGTTAAGGATATTCGTGGTGGAAACCAGAAGTTCAACAAGAAGGGTCAGCAGAACAATAAGTTCGATAAGAACGCGCAAAAGAAACAGCAGCAGGTTGTTAAGAAACAGCCCGTTAGCATTACAGTTCCCGATGAAATTTCAGTTGGTGAGCTTGCTTCACGTCTTAAGGTAACTGCAGGCGAGGTTGTTAAGCGCCTTATGATGATGGGAATGATGGTTACCGTTAACCAGGTTATCGATTTTGATACAGCTTACCTTATCGCTGACGAACTCGGTGCTATCGTTACTAAAGAAGTTGTTGTTACAATCGAAGAAAAACTCTTCGACGATACAGTTGATACAGAAGAAACTCATAAGGAACGCGCTCCCGTTATTTGCGTAATGGGTCACGTTGACCACGGTAAGACATCTCTTCTTGACGCAATCAGAAATACAAGTGTTACAACCGGCGAAGCAGGTGGTATCACACAGCACATCGGTGCTTATAGAGTAAGCATCAATGGCAAGGATATGACATTCCTTGACACACCTGGTCACGAAGCGTTCACCGCTATGCGTGCTCGTGGTGCGCAGGCAACAGATATCGCAATCCTCGTTGTCGCGGCGGACGACGGTATCATGCCTCAGACAATAGAAGCTATCAACCACGCAAAAGCTGCTGGTATTGATATTGTAGTTGCAATTAACAAGATGGATAAGCCCACAGCTGATCCTGATACAGTTAAGCAGGAGCTTACAAGATACGATCTCGTTCCCGAAGAATGGGGCGGTGACGTTATCTGTGTTCCCGTTTCTGCTAAAACTCATAAAGGTATTGAGGATCTTCTTGAATCCGTACTTCTCGTTGCAGAGGTTAAGGAACTCAAGGCGAACCCCAACCGTCATGCAAAGGGTATCGTAATTGAAGCGAAGCTCGATAAGGGACGTGGTCCTGTTGCAACAGTTCTTGTTCAGAATGGTACACTTCATAACGGCGATATTGTTATTGCAGGTACTGCAGTAGGACGTGTAAGAGCTATGACAGACCACAACAGAAAGCCCGTTAAGGAAGCTGGTCCTTCAGTTCCCGTTGAAATTATCGGTCTTGCAGACGTTCCCGTTGCAGGCGACGAATTCAACGCAGTTGCAGACGAAAAGATGGCAAGAGAACTTGCTGAACAGAGAAGAGCTCAGGCGAAGGAAGAAATCTTCAAGGCGAATGCAAGAGCAAATCTTAACGATTTGTTCAACCAGATTTCTGAAGGTATTAAGGATCTTAACATCATCGTTAAGGCAGACGTTGACGGCTCTGCTGAAGCAGTTCGCGCTTCTCTTCAGAAGATTTCCAATGAAGAAGTTAAGGTTCGCGTAATCCATAGTGCAGTTGGTGGTATCACAGAGGGTGACGTAATGCTTGCTGCGGCTTCAAATGCTATTATTGTTGGCTTTAACGTTCGTCCTGATAAGGGTGCGATGGATTCTGCTGACAGACAGAACGTTGAAATTAGAACATACCGCGTAATTTATGAGTGCATCGAGGAAATCGAAGCTGCTATGAAGGGTATGCTTGCTCCCAAGTTCAAGGAAGTTGTTCTTGGTCACGCTGAAGTTCGTCAGACTATTCGTGTTCCTAACGTTGGTACAATCGCAGGTTCTTACATTACTGACGGTAAGGTTACAAGAGCATCTCAAATTCGTGTGGTTCGTGACGGTATCGTTATCTTCGAAGATAAAATTAGCTCACTTAAGAGATTTAAGGACGATGCAAAAGAAGTTGCAAGTGGTTATGAATGTGGTATTGGACTTGAAAAGTTCAACGACATCAAACTCGGTGATATTCTTGAAGCATTCGTTAGGGAAGAAATCAAACAGTAAAATAAAAATAGACGGCAGGTCGAAAGACCTGCCGTTTTTGTACTTCAAATTTTGATTTATAGGGGAGATAGTTTGAATTTAAATTGCGGGAGGGGAGACCCCTCCCCTACGAATAGACAATATTATACATTGTAGGGGAGGCGTTTCGCCTCCCGTTCCAAACACAAACTAACTTTTTCTAAC
>JAZKZP010000110.1:0-2105 GCA_045612715.1 Eubacteriales bacterium | reverse complement strand
CGCATATTCTTCCATCCTCTTTGCCCATGCTTCTGTTTCTTCTGTAAATGCTCTTCCATCCACATCCACCAACTTCACAGGATTGCCGATGCAGTAGTTGTACGGACTCATGTCCACGTACTTCTCAAATAGCGGATCCACACTCAGCCATCTTCCCACTCGGGCGTCGTAGAGGCGGTACTCGGTGGTGTAGATGCCTTCGGCAAGGTCGCTCTCTTTCTCGTGTCCGGTGAAGCCGTGGCGAGAGGTGTGGGCATTGTAGCTCCTGCCCGGCATGGTCATTCCAAAGGGATAGTAGTCTGCCAGACTCTCCACCGCAGGGGTATCTGCGTCGGTGGGTTCGTCTGTGATAACTGCCATCACGTTGCCAAGGTGGTTGGTGAGTTCGTAATGGATGGTTGGTGATGATGCAGCAGGCATAGTGGTGTTCAGTGTATAGAGTAATTTTTTTGACATAAATTGATAGAAACTTTGGTTATCCCTTTCGTTTTTCTCTCTGCAAATGTGGGGAAATTTATCGAGATTTGCAAGGAAGTTTTTTATTGAGAGGAGAGAGTGTCAAGCTGCAACAACGTATAGTTTAATACGTTTATTTTATGATGAAAAACAAAGAAATTGATTACACGTTGGCTGCAGAGCAATTGCGAACAGACAAGTTTCACAGTTCTCAGTAACCTTCTGTTACTGAGAACTGTCTATTTGTAGTGGTTGAAATTCTATTTCAACAAGAGTAAAAATCACATCTTACTCCATATCTTGTACATCCGGATATTCAATAATATCTATTCCGGTGATTTTTGCCTTTTTTAGTAATGTTGCCAATTTTTCTGATATAAAAACAGAATTTACATCAATATCACCAAAATGTAACATATCATACTTTTGAGTATTATGTATTTTGAGAACATCAAAAACAATAAAAATATTATTTTCAAATATAGATGAATTCGTATCCTTAAAATCCTTTAAATCTTTTATAGGGTAAATTGGGTCTTCTTTGATGCTATTAAATTTCATTAGGTCTTTTGTTTTTCGAAAGATAGAGGACTCAAAATCTATCATTTTATAATCATTTGAAATCAAATGCAACCAATAATAAGGCAAAACATTCCCGTCATGATTCAATAACGTTGCCTCATAATAACGATGTTCCGGCAATAGACATTCATCAAAAATCTCTTTCACCTTTTCGTTTATCAAAAAACCTGTTGCTGAAATGTTATCAGGATTAACAACATCCGTTAATTTAGATTTTTTTTCCAACTCAAATCTTAAATCTGGAACAAAATTTGGGAATCGATCATAATCTAACTTAGTTCTACAATTAGGACCATAGATATCATACCCATCAACAAACCCCTTAGTTTGAATATAATAAGTACCTATCTGCTTGCGATCTGTCGAATTTTTTAATTTGTAATACATAGTTATTCTACTGTTATATTATTTATTTTACCTTTACTATTTTCAATTCTGTCTCTCATATTATTCGCAACCCATTCCATCTTCTCTTTTGCAGATTTAAACTTAGGATTTTTTTCTGCTTGTTTAATGAGCCCTCTAACCATTTCGGTATAATCAGGATGAGAACCATTGTGTCGATCTTTCTTTAAAGCAATACCGTTTATTGCACCATTAAAATCAAATCCATCATCTATTGCCTCTTGAAGAGTTTTACTTTTCTCTATTAATTCTCTTGGGATTATGTGGTGAGCTTGTTCTTCGGGGTCTGCATTACAAGCTTTTCTAAGTTTGTTGGAATTTCTGGAATCCCAAAGTGCTTCGGCAACATTTTTTCCAAATTTTTCAAAGAGAGCTTTGTACTCATTCATTCTACTAACGGATTTGAATGAACGTCCACTGAACACAAATGTTTTAGTTGCACGAGATGCTTTTATTAAGATTCCTGCTCCACCTGGTATTCCGGGAATGGCAACAGCGGCCATATCGGCAACCACTCCCAATCCATCAAGCGTAGCATCTAAATAATTTCCGCTACTAACATTTGAGTTGAAACTTTCTATACCAATTCCAACGTTTGCAAGATCCCAAAGTGTTTCAACAGCTTTCCCATCCGGATCCACCATCACCACCGGATTGAGCAT
>JAZKZP010000109.1:0-5712 GCA_045612715.1 Eubacteriales bacterium | reverse complement strand
TTCAAATTTTGATTTATCGCTTACTTTTTTGAAAAAAAGTAAGCAAAAAACTTTTAATCAGCTTCGCGCTTTCCCCAATAATATCAGCGCAAAGCAGTAGGGGTCGGCGTCCCCGACGACCCGTTATAAAAGAAAAGTAACTAATAGACAAATCCCAATTTATTATTTGCTAATTAGAGCAAATAGGCGAGGAGAAAAAACCCCTCGCCAAAATTTTGAATTTTAAAAGCAATTAGAATACCTGATCTTCAAATCCGTTATTGATAAGATCAGTAAGTCCTTCGATTGCAAGCTCTTCGTCCTGACCGTCAGCAACAAGCACGATTGTCATGCCCTTTGCAATACCCAAGGAAAGAACGCCCAAGAGGCTCTTTGCATTTACCTTGCGGTCATCCTTCTCAACCCAGATTGAGCTACGATACATATTAGCTTTCTGAATAAAGAAAGTTGCAGGTCTTGCATGAAGTCCTATTGCATTTGAAATTTTTACCTCTTTAGTAATCATAATAACGCTCCTAATTTAACTCTACTCAAAATAAAGCAATTTTTCATTGCATAGTGTCTTAAGTATATTATATCAAGTTAAGCAGATAAAATCAAGAAAAAGTATTTGTATGATTGCATAAACTTTTGGCGAAAATAATCTTTTTTTTAACAATTTTGCACATTTTTACACAAAATTCATTATTTAGATATCTATTCTTTGAGCAAATCAGTAACTTTTATTGTAGCAGAAATGTGCTCTGTAATAATGTCAAGCGCCTTTATTTCGTCCATAAATAAGCGAGTTTCTCCATTCAACAAAAAACCTGTATTGGTCATTCTGCCCCTCACTACAATATAGCCTTTTATAGAGCATCTCGCTTCATCATAAATACCGTCAGTATTTGGCTCGGGATAGTATGCAATTTTATCGCTCCCATCCTCACTGTCAGTATATGTGTAAATCGCCAATCCGCGCTCCATTTCCGACCCCAATTTTCCCAAAAAAATTTTGTCATTGTCAGAAGTCTTCATATACACGGATTCACCCTCATTCTCGCCGAAATACTTATAGGAGGATGCCCTGATATTGTCAATTTCAAAATACAAACGATAATCAGAAAGACTATATTCCGCCTTCCATTCGGGAGCCTCAAGGTATCTTAAAACAACACTTGTTGAACATATCAAAACAAGAAGAATAATGAGCAAATCAAAGATATTAAACTTGAATTTTCTTTTGTTTTCTTTTCTCATACCAACACCCCCTATTTAATTTCTTGAATGCTAATGCATCTGCCCTTTAAAGTCGTACTGGTGTCAGAAAAAATGATCTCCATATTTTTACCAACGGTTATTTGCTTTCCGTTAACATAATATCCGTCGCCCTCTTTGTAATTACACTTAACCTCAATGGTAACAAACATTGTGTCTTGAGTGTAATCTGTATAAAGCTCCATCTTGTTAGTATAATCAGAAGTTTTCCACTTTTGAGAGCTTAGCTTTTTAACGGAGATGACCTCTCCAATTTGCTTGTCATCCAAGGATTCTACCGCAGTGTGTCCGGCAAGAATATTATAGTTGTCATGTATATTCAAATTTTGAAACTCAACAACGTATGATACAGTTATTTCATTGTTAGGTGAAATCTTTTTTATAACGTCCAAGGGGTCAATTATCATTGCCAAAGCAATACACACCAACAAAACAACGATAAAAGCAACCGTATCAACGATATTGAATTTATGTTTATTTACGTTAAGTTCTTTATTTTGCATAAACTCCTCCCAATCGCATCATCTGTTGATTTCAAGATCAGCACTTGTCATATTGCTAATTATTCTTGTGGATTCACGTTCTCTTACATTAGCCTTCGAAAGAGCAACGGTCAAGGCAAATACTATCCAGAACATAAGGAAAACACGGTAATTATACCAAATATAGTCGGTACAACCGGCAACACAAGCACCTATTATAGCAGAAAAGCCCGCAATAGTCATTGTTCTTGATTTGCTTGTCTTGTTACCGTGCTTGATTTCAATCAAGCTTTTTTGAGCAAACATAATCATTATCAATGCAAAAACAATAATTCCTATAATTCCAAGTTCTAAAAGAATTTGCAAATAGAGGCTATGAGAATGCACCGCCATTCTTGCTGCAATGATTTGACAGCTATCATAAACGTTTTTAAACGCAGTTTCTCCAACGCCTATGCCCGTTATCCAATTCTCACCAATAATCTCTCCAACCGTTTCCCAAATATCAAAACGCATCTTAATCGAGCTATCCCCTCTTGTAAAGATTGTTGTGAATCTCGTTAAGATATCCGTAGGTAGAAATCTTTGCCACAAGGGTAAGGTGAGTCCCGAAACAAGAAGAATCCAAATGTTTTTAAAATCATAGAGCAACAAAAATGCAATAGTTGCTACAACAACACCAAGCCACGCGCCTCTTGACCACGTCATAACTATACAAGACAAAATAACCCCTGCGACTATGATATACATAATCTTGCTTATGATTTTTTTGCTTATAACTATTTGTCCAAGTGCTATCGGGAAGGCGATGATAAGATATATACCAAGCATATTGGGATTATCAAGGAAAACACTGACTCTTTCAGTTATAGCAGTATTTCCAAAGATCTGCATATCAGTCCAAGCTTCATTTGGTGTTCCACCGCCACGCAAAATGCCGATAGCGGAAACGATTGCAGCAGTTACAATCAACACCTTGAACGCTCTATATAGCGGTGATTTTCCAATATACATATTTACAATAAGGAGATACACACAAAGGAATGCACAATAAATCGCCGCTGAATGCAATGATTGTTCTCCCCCGACGGTAAATATACCTCCGCATAAAATGAGCGCGCCGAACGAAAGAATCAATACGTCAATCAATTCGAATTTAATTACTCGTTTGCCTCTGATAAATTTAAAAGCGAATCCACACGCAGCAAAGCTTAGCAAAATCAATACCGCTACAGATGGATTAGGAAATACATTTGCAAAAGGAAGCAAAACAACAAGGCTCACAATTCCAATCTCTGGAAATGCCATAGTAACCATAAACAATGCAATAAGAATTGCAAAGTTCACCAATTCGATGGGCTTAACAAAATAGGTGAAAAATCCCAAAGAGATAGAAAACAAGATAGCCAAAAGATAACTTCCGTCAAACGGAGTTTCGCTTCTCTCAAACATATTAGGGTTGAGATTCAAAACATCGGTTATAATATATCTAGTAGATTTGAACGACAAAAGAGATTCACCCAATTCTTTCTTAGAAAGAACCAAGGGCAACGCAATAATAAGCATTACGATACCGATAGCATATCCCTGTTTGATTTCATCAACGTTAAGTCTAATAATAGCAACCTCATCAGTACCGAAATTATAATGCAGTACCGTTGTTATCAAAACCGAAAGAGCAAAGAAGAGTAAAGCCACACCCCAAATTCTCAAATTTGAGTGAATTATTGAGTGGGATAGCGCCACAAGCTTTTTACTTGTCTTGCTCTGCTCATAAATATGAGCTATGGTTGAGCGCTCTTTAAGTCTTCGTTTTCTGCGTTTAAATAGATTGTAGATAAAGCCATTTTTCCATTTTTGATTGCAATCAGTATAAATATCCGCAAAAAGATATCCAATGGGTCCTCTTTTTAATGCTCTGGCAATATTTTCTGCAATCGCAAAAAGAAACGCAAAAAATCCAATTCTTTTTTTGTCTCTATTTTTGGTTCTTAATTTAGTATTTTTCAAAATTTACCCTCCCGTCTTAACACAAACGTATTAATCTAAAAGATCAGGTCTTTTTATTTTTGTTATTTCAAGTGCTTTTTGTGTGCGCCATTTGTCAATTTCTGCGTGATTGCCCGAAATCAATACATCTGGCACCTTCTTACCGTGAAATTCATACGGACGAGTATATTGGGGATATTCTAAAAGTCCACTTGAAATACTTTCGTCCTCATAGCATTTTTTGTCCGAAAGCACACCGTCTTTCAATCGAGAAATGCAATCAACAAGAATGCACGCAGGCAATTCCCCACCTGTTAGTACATAGTCGCCGATAGAGATTTCCTCATCAACGATTTCTTCAAGCACTCGAGAGTCAATTCCCTCATAGTGACCGCAAAGTATGATAAGGTTGTCATATTCTGCAAGCTCCTGCGCCTTTTGTTGAGTGAGCACCTTGCCCTGAGGGCTCATATATATAACTTTTGATTTTATTTCTTCGCCAAGCTCGTTTTTCACTTGAGCCTTAACAAATTCATAGCAATCGTAAACAGGGGGAGCCATCATAAGCATACCGAAGCCACCTCCGTAAGGAGTATCGTCAACCCTGTTGTGCTTGTTGTTTGCAAAATCGCGTATGTTGTGCGCATGCACTGAAACGTGCCCTGCTTTTTGCGCTCTTCCTATTATGCTTTCTCCCAAAACCGATGAAACAAGATTGGGGAAAAGCGTCATAATATCAAATCTCATAATTTAGTCCAACAATCCTTCAATAAGTGATACGAAAATTCCCTTTTCGAGATCGATTTCCTTAACAAATTCATCAACAGCAGGAATAAGCTTTTTGCCGTTTTTAGTGTTTATTTCATAAAGATCACTTGCCCCGAGATTGAGCACATCGGAAAGAGTACCTATCTTCTCACCCGTAGCAATATCAATAACGTCAAGACCGATAATGTCAGCCAAGAAAAATGCGTCCTCGTCGATGGAAATATCCTCACGATCAGCGAAAACCACCCTGTTTTTGAGAGTCATAGCCATGTCTATATCGTTTATTCCCTCAAGCTCGAAAAGCACGAACTGCTTAAATATAGATGCCTTCTTCACTTTGTGACACTTATATTCAGAGCCGTTTTTAAGATAAACTTTCTTCAAAGAAGCAAGGTCCTGTGGGGTGTCACACCAAGATTCCAGCTTTAAGCCACCACGGACACCGTGTGTATTTATAATCTTTCCGCATTCAAGAAATTGTGATTTACTCATTATATTGTATCCTTTTCTACAAAATTGCATACTTATTTAGTTTATTATAGCACAATTTATTCTATATTGCAATAAAAACAGTATTTTTTTATTGATTTCGAAGTAATTTTTATTAATTTTTCAAAATTATGGAAAAATACTATTGAAAAAGTTGAAAAAATAATGTATAATGATTAAGTTAGTTATTTAAAACATTTACGGAGGTAATTAAAAATGTTTAATCTTTTGACAGATGCAACTGCTACAGGCGGACTTTTGGGCTCACTTTTCCCAATTCTTATGCTTGTTGTTATGTTCGTTGCAATGTACTTCCTCACAATCAGACCTCAGAAAAAGGCTGAAAAGGAAGCAAACGATATGAGAAACAACCTTGAGATTGGTGACGAAATTACAACAATCGGTGGCATTGTTGGTAAAATTGTTAGCATCAAGGATGAAACTTGTGTTATCGAAACAACAAAGAACGGCACAAAGATTCGTATTCTTAAGCAGGCAGTTCGTAACGTTGACGTTAAGGCAAACGACGCACAGTAATTAAATAAAAACAGCGCAGAGCAAAAGCTCGGCGCTGTTTTTTATTCGTTAAATTGGGATTTATCTGTGCCTTCCCCTGAGGGGAAGGGGGACCACGCAAGTGGTGGATGAGGGGATCGAAGTCTGTGCAAACAATCGTCTTTCTCGACAGCATTTCGTTTACAAAATAAAAGAAATTACTTGAAAAATC
>JAZKZP010000108.1:0-1707 GCA_045612715.1 Eubacteriales bacterium | reverse complement strand
TTCACTCTTGTTCAGCAGAAGCATAGAGAATTCGAAATACGCAGCTGTTCCTTTTCTCTCATTACAAGTTTCACACAGCATTTGATAGTTATTTTCAAGCTGATCCCCCACATAATCCCACGGAATTATGTGATCCAAATGAGCGCTCTTAGCCGTAATGTTGGTCTTGCAGATAGCACATTTTCCGTTCTGCTTTCTTGTTAACTGCTCTCGATAAATGGCATCATACTTTTTTCGGGGATCTCCCGTATTAAAGAAAGCCCCCAGCAGAGTTGCCATTTCCACATACTCATCATCTAAGAGTTCACAGCCGGCATATTGTTTGATAATCCTTTTAGTTGGGATCGTCTTGTTTTTGAATTTTCGAAAGCTTGTTCGTTCTGTTGCTTTACTACCTTGCTTTTTTATCTCCTTGCAAACGACTTCAAAGACGCCGAGCAACAATGTTTTGTGTAGCTTTTGATTGAAAACTTCTACATCGATGCCATTTAAGGCAAGTAGATTCAATATTTTGTCATCGTACATTAGATACCCTCTGCGATGTTAAAGCTACTCTTATGCTTTTGCTCATATGCTTTAAGCTTTGTAATATGATGCTTTGCCAGGGTAATAGTAGCACCCTCACCCTTGTAAGCGTGAGAGGTAGAAGGATCTGTAAATACATCTTCGACCTCTACCGCATCCGGGAGCATTTCAATAATCTTTTTGAATTCTGCTATGCTTGCCGCTTTTTGACGCTGCAGCAAAATATCGAGCATAGCCGGGAAAAGGAAAAACGCGTAGCGCAATCCGCTGATTTTGGTCAGTGTTTCCTTTCCGGGGTCTTGATAAGAAACACCATAAACCTGCTCCCAAGCAGTCAAATAGTTGGAGATTATTCTTGCCATTTTGTTATGATCGTCTTCGACATGAGCCTCCAGCTGACGATAGGTTTCAGATTTGTTGAGAATTTTAGATATCTGACTTTCTTGATAACCCTTCTTAATCTTCTTCGAGCCAATCATTACTCTATTTTTGATAGGCGAATAATCTTCACTATTTAGTAAGCACACGAGATCGTAGACAACCTCATCACCCTTCAACAAATCCAACTCACGCTTATACATTCGAAGAAGATTACCAGGAACCTTGACCTGCTTTTCGTTTGTGATCATAAAGATCTCTTTTTTATCTTTTTTAGATAACTGGAAAAAGACAGAGAAAATCATATCGTATACTGTATTGGGTGCAAAATCAACATCAATATACTCTTCCATAAAAGCACGAATACGATGCTGTCCGTCAATAGCCTCAATAGTACCCTCAAAAGTTGCCAATTCACTTGCGGTTTCAGGCAACAAAATGAACGGACCTTGTGCATCTTCTTCTAGCTTGATTTTCCCTTTAACATTTAATATGGGAGCATTGGGAATCAAGCCAGTTGCCTTTTTGTTTTCATCATCCTTGAATTTTCCGGAGACATAACGAGCGATTTCACGTACGCGCTTTTCTTCCCACGGCCGTTGAGTATCTTGTTCTTCGCCAGACTTATAGTTAACCAAGAGCTTTACAATAGCACGGGGGTCTGCGACTAACACATAAAACTCCTTGCCGTTTTGTTGAACTTTAGCTAAATTATATCGTTTCATAGGGGATGCCTCCTTTTCTTTATCTACCATCAATTATACCACCTCACCGTTCGTTGTCAATAGATCTTTTATTTAGATC
>JAZKZP010000107.1:0-1588 GCA_045612715.1 Eubacteriales bacterium | reverse complement strand
GAAAGTAAACGAGTGAAATCTTAAGATTTGTTTAAGATTTCATTAATTTTTACCAATCATATATAGTATAAAAACTTTGGGATATGTTTCGTTTTTTTGAAAAAATCCGTCGTTCGCGCACAAAAATGTGCATAATTTTGTCCGAAACGGACAAAATAACCGCTGATAAAAATTTGGCATTTCATATAAAAATTTATTGAAAAAACTATGCAAAAATCATATATTTCTTCTTGACAAACGGTTACAAAGATGTTATTATTTTTAGGTGGTAAGCCCTTGTGAAGGGATTGCCCTGTCCATTTGCGGCAAAAATTCAGGTTTTTGACGCAAAAATCGACTTTCATTATTGAAGAAAGGAGGAAACCTATGCCTACTTTTAACCAGCTCGTACACAACGGAAGAAAAGACCTTGAAGTTAAATCCACTGCTCCTGCACTTCTTAAAGGATGGAACTCCAAGAAAAAAGTTGCAATCGATCAGCACAGCCCTCAGAAACGTGGTGTCTGCACTGCTATCAGAACTGCAACCCCGAAGAAACCGAACTCTGCTCTTCGTAAAATCGCCAGAGTACGTCTTAGCAACGGAATGGAAGTCACTTCCTACATTCCCGGTATTGGACATAACCTTCAGGAACACAGCGTCGTTCTCATCAGAGGCGGACGTGTAAAAGACCTTCCTGGTGTCCGTTACCACATCATTCGCGGTACCCTCGATGCTCAGGGTGTTGCAAAGAGGATGCAGGCCCGTTCCAAATACGGTGCAAAACGTCCTAAAGCTGGTGCGAAGAAGTAAGAGCAAGCTTCCGGTTTCCTAAAGTTTAAAACTTAAGAGAAAACCTGCGCTCAAAGGTGCAGATGAATATATTTCATCCTCTTTGGGCACAACGGGAGTTTGTCGCTTTCGAGTACCTATGAATTCATCTAATTTATGAAGGAGGGAAGAAAAGTGCCAAGAAGAGGAAAAATCGCAAAACGTGAAGTTTTGCCGGATCCTATGTACAATTCCATCATGGTAACCCGTCTCGTCAACAACATCATGCTTGACGGTAAAAAAGGTGTTGCCCAGAAAATTGTCTACGAAGCATTTGAAATCGTAGAAGCAAAAACCGGTAAAAACGGTCTTGAAGCATTTGAAGAGGCTCTTGAAAACATCATGCCTGTTCTCGAATGCAAAACCCGCCGTGTAGGTGGTGCAAACTACCAGGTACCGCTCGAAGTTCGTCCGGAAAGACGTGAGACTCTCGGTCTCCGTTGGCTTACCGCTTATTCCAGAACCAGAGGTGAGCGTACCATGAAAGAACGTCTTGCAGGCGAAATCATGGATGCTATCAACAGCACCGGTGGCGCATACAAGAAAAAAGAAGACGTTCACAAAATGGCAGAAGCAAACAAAGCTTTCGCACACTTCAGATGGTAATTTTTCCATTTGTAAATTATTCTTTTATTATTTAAGGAGTTTTTATGGCAAGAGATGTTTCACTTGAGATGACCCGAAATATCGGTATCATGGCTCACATCGACGCAGGAAAGACTACCACAACCGAACGTATCCTTTACTATACCGGTGTTAACTATAAAATCGGTGAAAC
>JAZKZP010000106.1:0-2998 GCA_045612715.1 Eubacteriales bacterium | reverse complement strand
AGCATATTGTTCGTGATCGCGAGGACTACGATACAAGAGCCAAATACATTTACGAAAACCCTATTCGATGGTACTACGACAAATTAAACTCAGAGAAATAGGGGATGGACTAAGCCCGAAGCCCTCGTTGCATGCAACGAGGTAATACAGAGGCGAAACTGGCGATAAAAGGAGAAATAACTGCATGATACAACCCGTAAACAATAACAATATTAAAGAATGTGTTGATGTAATTAAAGAAAGTTTTTTAACTGTAGCCAAGGAGTTTGGTTTTACAATCGAAAACGCACCTCGCTTTACTGCTTTTGCCACAACGGAACAACGCTTGCTTTGGCAACTAAATCATGAAAACAGACCTATGTATGCTTTTGTTGTTGATGGACATATTATCGGTTATTATTCATTGATGTTACAAGAGAACAAAGAGTGCGAACTGAATAATTTGTGTGTGCTACCGCAATTCAGACATCAAGGCATCGGAGAAAAATTACTATTACATTCATTTGACGTAGCCAAAAGCTTGGGATGTTCAAAAATGAATATAGGAATTGTTGAAGAAAATCGGATTTTGAAGAAGTGGTATGAATCTTTCGGCTTCAAGCATATCAGAACGCAAAAATTCGATTTCTTTCCGTTTACCTGCGGATATATGGAACTGCTTTTCACATGAACAACAACGGGGCTGAGTCATTACCCCCCAAAAAATCAAAAAAGCGGTTGTTCAATACCGAAAGGCCTTGAACAACCGCTTGCTTTGTAGTATAATTAAATCGCCAAACATAACCATACAGAAAGCGAGGTAATTATACACCAATGAGAGATAAAAGTCAAGTAGTATTGCCGTTAAATTTAGGAATTTGTATTCCCGAGGGAGATTTTGTATTCAAGGTAGCCGAGATCTGCGAGGAATTGGACTATACGGAGTTGTATAAGACATACGTCCGCGCGTGGAGAAAGGTCAATCCGGTCACGCTGTTCGAGATATTGGTATTCGCCTACATGAACAGGTTGTTCTCGTCCAGAGAGATCGAGCAAGCTTGCAAAACGGATATTCGGTTCATGTGGCTGTTGGACGGCGAGCCTGCGCCGAGCGATTCCACCATATCGAGATTTATGCGAGGAAATTTGGCAAAGGTAATCGAGGATCTGTTTTATCAGTTTGTAGCAAAGCTTTACGAAAAGGGCGAAGTGAAGTTCAAGAATCTGTTTGTAGACGGAACCAAGATCGAAGCGTACGCCAACAAGTATACCTTTGTATGGAAAAAGGCCGTGGAAAAGAATCTTGCCAAACTGGACAAGAAGATCGAGACGGTTCTCCCTGTCATCGCGGAAAGATATGGCTTTACTCCGGAGGTACCTCTTGACGAATGCCACGAAGCCCTGGTCAGGCAGGCGCAATGGCTGAATCTTGAGTTTGCTATAGGAAAAGGTCATCACAAGACCCAACTGCAACGGGATATCGAGATGTTGGAAACCTTTATGAGCAAGAAATGTGAGTATCTGTCACACCTTGGCAAGTTCGGAAGCCGAAACAGCTATTCCAAAACTGACGTGGACGCGACCTTCATGCACATGAAGGAGGACTATATGCGCAACGGCCAACTCAAGCCGGGGTACAATATCCAGATTGGGGTAGAAAGCGAATACATCGTCGGCGTAGGCTCGTTCTCCAACAGAACCGACGTGAACACGTTGATCCCGTTTCTGGAGCGCATCCAAAGTCATACCCACAGAAGGTTTGAACGGATCATAGCCGACGCGGGCTATGAGAGTAGTGAGAATTATCTGTATCTCAAAGAAAACGGGCAGGAATGCTTTATCAAGCCTCAGAATTACGAGATCAGCAAAACAAGAAAAAACAAGACCGATCCGTATTCTGTCGAGAATATGGTGTACGACCCCAAGAAGGATGAGTATACCTGCCCCGATGGACGAAAGTTGAAGTTCCAGCGGGAGAGCAAGAAGACGACCGAAAACGGATATGTCGTCGTTACTCGGTATTACAGTAACGATAAGTGCGGTCGGTGTCCCCACAAAAATAAATGTCACAGGTCGCAAAAAGGGTACAGAACCATTCGCGTCAATCAGGTGCTGAACGAATTCCGTCCTAAGGTACTGGAAGCCCTCAAAAGCGATGAGGGGATCCTTCTGCGGAGAAACCGATCCATCCAAGTCGAGGGTGTTTTCGGCGTTCTCAAAGAGGACTACGGTTTTCGTCGTTTCCTGACAAGAGGCAAGCGGAACATTGAGACCCAGTTTTTCCTTCTCGCGTTTGCTTTTAACATTGAAAAACTCTGCAACCGCACGAAAAAAGGAAGAATTGGCCTCGATCTGTTCCCTTTGAACGCGTCTTAGACCAATTCTTCATAACTAAATACAATTTAAAAAACAAGGATTTTGACCATCCTTCTTTTGCTATACTCTTTTTTGCCCTTTTTCGGGGCTTTTTCTTTTATTTGAGCATAAATTTGTATGATTGTATAGCAAAGGGCTGAGTCATTCGCTTCCTAAAAAGCTTTTGACTCAGCCCCATTTCTGTTGCGAAGAAACGCGAAAACGGTGCGTGAGGTTAGGTAAAAACGCAAAAAAGGTGCCACTTGATTTTCATCTATTGGCATTAAAAATTTCAAAATTCTCGCAGAAAAATGAAAGTTTTCCCTCTTCGTAATCGTTCACAAAGAAACGTGAATCCTTTTGATAACCGCGTGAACTGTAATCCAATATTTCAAATCCGCAAATTTGGAAGGGATATGATATGTCCGACATTTTTAGTTTTGAAACATTTTCAAAGACGATAAAATAGGCGCTTTGATCCTCGGAAATACACGTTATTTTTATATGCAGGTTCTCGTTATAGTTCTCGATTTGAAAATCACCAACAATAATTGATTTTCCGTCTATTTTGGGAAAAAGGTTATTGCTCACATCTTCACCGCCTTTCTGCCGTTATTATATCATAAATCCGATATTTTTTCAAGTGAAATATTCGGCGTTGCCG
>JAZKZP010000105.1:0-40327 GCA_045612715.1 Eubacteriales bacterium | reverse complement strand
ATCAACAACTCTCTTACAGATACAACAACCGTTGAATTGCCAAGCGAAGCTACACTTTACGAGCTTTCAGGTAATGGTAATATGAGAAATAAGGTTATGCACCTTAACGGTAAGCCCCTTGTTCTTGGTGAAAACAACGAGCTTCCTTGCCTTTGCGGTGAAAAGGTTAACGGTACGATTTCAATCGCTCCCGGCTCTTGTGCATTCATCGTTCTTTAATTAAAAACTTAAGCCCTCGGCATTTGCCGAGGGCTTTTTACATTATTTTTTATTTCTTTCTTCAAGATCCTTGCAAATCTTTGCATACATTTCTTCATCAATCTTAAATTTCTTTTGATAGAGGAAGAAACCGATGAGAATGCAAATGAGAGGAAGGATCATCATTGATAGCTTCATAATCCAAACGGAAGAATCACTTGTGTTATTCATAATATATTCAGCATCGAGAAGCTTGTCACCTGTGAGTGATTGAGCAATCATATTGATACCTGAAATAATGAGTGTAAATGAAACGATACCTTTGCTTATAGCACCGCCAAACTGATTAATAAATGGCTGAACCGCAAAGCTTGCTGCTTCATTTCTCTTGCCGAGTTTCCATTCGCCGTATTCAACTGCGTCCGCAAGGAAGAGGAGCATAAGAAGCTGAATAAATGCCTGTGCAAAGAAAAGTCCAAGACCTGCAAGAACGATAAGAGGAAGCCACTCGAATGAAAGGAAGAAGATAACGTAGGAAATTGTAACAGCTATCATTGATCCCGTGTAAAGCTGCTTTCTTGTGAATTTCTTTCTGAAAAGAGGGAATACGGAAAGCGCAGTAAGCTGTGCAACGGCAAGAACTGCTGCAAATACCATATACAAATCCTCATTCTTAACGGCATACTTAAAGTAGTATGTACCAAAACCCGTTGTTGTGCAATAACCAATCATAAAGAGAGCCATTGAAACTGCAGTTACAAGGAGCTGATCGTTCTTAAACAAAGCGCGGAAAAGGTCTTTAAGGGATGTGCGCTCGGTTTTTTCAAGTTGAGAACGATCTTCCTTAACACCAAACAAGGTAATGCTTTGGAATATCATCATAATAATTGCAATGATGATTGCAAAAACGAAGTAGCTGTCACGCGCGTTAAGTCCAAGACCGGTAAAGAAGCTTGGAACGTTAAGATAAATAAGAACCATTGCAAACATACCTACGTTTGCGCAAATTCTTGCAAATGCACCAACACTTTCACGAACGCTTTGATCCTTTGAAATTGCAGGCATAAGCGACCAATAAGAAATATCGTTAAGTGAGAAGAAAATGCTAAAGAGAAGGTATGTAATCGCAAGAAGAACGATGTGAGCAGTTTCGCTCATTTCGAAATTGTGGAACATTAATACGGTAAGTACACCCGTACCAATCATACCAATAAGAATCCACGGTTTAAATTTACCCCATCTTGTTTTGGTATTGTCAACTATAGCACCAACAAATGGGTCAATAATCGCATCGAAGATTCCAAAAAGGGTGAGCATAATACCGATTACGCCAAGGCCTTTATCAGAAAACTTTACAACGTCAGTAAGATGTACTAAAAGGTACATACTTACAAGGGAATAAAGCGCATCTCTGCCCACGGTACCAAGACCGAAGCAAATTTTGTTTCTTGTTGTTTGATTCATATTATTTTATCTCCTTTATTAAATACAGGTTGCTTCCAAAATCTCCAAGCAATCTGATATTTTCGTTATATCCTGTGCCTTGATATTGCATTTGTAAGTTAATGCCGAAATTCAAAGCATCACCATAGCATTCGTAAGATTCATGACCGTCTGTGAGAGAAAATCTCTTGTCAATGGTTCTTAAAATTAATCCATCAGCCTTTAATTTAATTGGTGAAATATGATTAATAAGTGGACCGAATACTTTTATGCGAAGATTTTGTTTTACACAATTTACAGTATATTTTTTGTCGGGATTAGCAGATGGAACGCTTAAACGGTCGCGATAGGGAAAAGCACAAGTTTTTCTTTGGAATAAACCTGCAATTATTTCATCTTTTCGCGATATCTGCCAAGAAAGTTGATTAGGATTGTCTACATTAACAAATTCAAACTTTCCATATTGGAATGTTTTTCGATGCGCTTTGTAGAATGCAATCTGTCTTTTGACTTGTTTTAATTCATCAGGAGTCAATTCTGCAAAGTCAAGTTCATATCCAAGCACTCCAAAGCATGCGACATTAAATCTTGTTGAGAGAGGAGTAGCTCTTAATGTTTGTGCATTGGGTGACATTGAAACATGTGCCGATATCGTGGATGTTGGATAGAAATTATACATTCCACTCTGAATATCTAGTCGCTCAATTGGGTCAGTATCATCGCTTGTCCACACCTGTGGCGAATAGCAAAGCATACCAAGGTCAAATCTGTTTCCACCCGATGAACAGCTTTCAAAGAGGATATTGGGATGCTTTTGATAGAAGATTCTGTCAAGCACCTCATAAAGACCGAGAATATACTTGTGATAAAATTCTCCTTGATTTGTAAGTGTAGAAGAATACATATCACTAATATGACGATTGTAATCCCACTTAACGTATTCGATATTGGCACTTGAAAGAATATCGTCAACGGATTTAACTATATAATCTCTGACTTCTTTTCTTGTTAAATCAAGCACCATTTGGTTTCTGCCGAGTGAGGGAACACGAGAGGGGACTGCAATAGCCCAATCGGGATGCGCTCTGTAGAGGTCAGAATCAGGGTTTACGCATTCGGGTTCGAACCAAAGACCGAATCTCATACCACGGCAATTAATTGCGTCAGCAAGCGATTTCAAGCCTCCGGGGAGTTTTTTGGTATTAACCACCCAGTCACCAAGACCGGCTTTATCATTGTTTCTAGCACCGAACCATCCGTCATCAAGAACGAGCATCTCAACACCGAGATTTTTAGCTTTATCAGCAAGAGAAACTATTTTTTGTTTATTGAAATTAAACATCATAGCTTCCCAGTTATTAATAACTATAGGACGTTCTTTGCCTTTGTGCGCACCACGGACAATATTATTGTTAACAAAATTATGCATATTCTGCGCCATTTTGTTGATACCTTTGGCAGAGAATGTCATAACTGCCTGTGGTGTTTCAAAACTTTCACGAGGATTTAAAACCCATTTAAAGCAATGAGGATTGATACCACTCATTACTCTTGTTGTGCCGGAGGGTGAGCCTTCGATTGCAGAATAATGATTACCTGAATAAATCAAGTTAAACCCATAAACATTTCCGTGATCATAATTAGCGCCCTTAGCAACGAGCATAAAAGCGGGATTATGTCTATTTGAAGATGCGCCAACTGTAGAAGAGTTAACATAAATTCCTTCACTAACAGGTGTTGAATGCATATGTGCTTCCTTGATCCAAGAACCATTGAGTGTTACAATATCAAAGTAGTTAGATGGCAAATCAAGAGAGAAGCTCATCAATTTGTTAAGGGTCAGAGGATGTGAGCCATTATTTACAAGAACAGTATTTCTAACAATAACATCAGATTCTTCAAAAACCGTATACGAGAGCTTAAGTTGAATATTAGCAAATTTTTTATCTATAAGAGTAATCGTAAGGGTTTGTGATTTACCATAAGCGCATGGAAGAGAATTGGATTTGTATGCGCTATTACTAATTTCGTGTGATGAATAAACGAAATCACTAACATAAGCCCCATCAGGCATCACAAGTTCGATGGGTGAGTGTCTGTAGTCACCCTTACCGTTTTCGCTATATTCTAAAAGAACGTTATCAAGTGATATAAACGATGACGTGTCATATTCTACACAGCTTCCAAGTAGAATAGTATTCTTTAAAGAAATAACATCATATGATTGAGAACGAAGATAAGATCCGTAGTGAAGATTTTCAAGTTTCCCGTTATCTGCAATTTTAAAAATATAGCTTGTCGATTTAGTATCAAGCTTAAATATTTTCTTATCGAAATTAATCATAATATCATACCTCAAAAGTTTTATTAAAAATGAAGCTTACGTGCAAAAGCTTGCCTTGCGCTTCTGCTTATTGAGATTGCTATCATTCCAAGTCCCATAATAACAAGAGGAATCATTGGATATAATGACCATCCATCGAAATCCACTTTAAATGTTATCATTAAAAATAGCTCAATTACTTCCATAAATAAACCAAGCGCTATGAAAAATGCTCCAACAACGTAAAGATGTCCTTTTTTAAGGTAATATAAAAGAACTGTTGCAGCAGTAACAATCAAACCAAGATATGTTACGATGGGAAAAGCTAATGTCAAAAACCAATCTCCATTTGTAGTGAAATTTATATAGTGCAAGAATAACGCAATTATCAAAAAATCAATTGGAACAAAAATTGCAGGTGTCGGTTTTTTAAACCAAAATGGAAAAATGGCTATAACGTACAAAGACATAAGTGAAAACATTACATAAGGTGCCCATGTTATTGTACGATTTATAGAGTAGTCAGAATAGAAAGTAATAAATATAGGTATTAAAAACATTGTTAAAATAATTATATGAATAGTTGTTTTGCTAATCTCTCTTTTAGGAACGAAATCGCGTGGATATAATGGATCAACTTCGGGGCGTTCTATATCCGGATGATATGCTTCCGTTCCACAAAGAGGACATCTTTGTTCTGTATCAGCGAGTTTTACACCGCAGTTAGCACAATACATTCTAAATCCTCCTATCTTTGATTAGTTTGTACAGTTACTTCAACACCGAGATTTTGCATCTCACGGAAAAAGTAAGTTTCAAGTCTTGATTCCTTAATATCGCGTGAAAAGGTAATATTTAGAATTCCACGATATGAATAAGCACTGCAATTATAAGGTGCTTGGGCTTGTGGCCCTAATACAAAATCAATCCTATCTATGTATACCTTCATATTTTCAGGTACTTTAATTTCTCCTAAATTAGAAAAACTCAAGCAAGATTTTTTCTCACCAACGGAATTAAATACCATTTTCATAACGAAATTTTTAATGAAAAGTGGAACGATTCTCAAAAACATATTTCTCTCATCAGCAACGTTGGTTTCTATCATCTTTGCCATATTTTTCTTTGTGGCATAAGTACCGATTTTATGATGAACTATATTGATTATCTCATCAAGGGTATAATCTCCTAAACGTGGATCAATTTCAGGAATGGTATATAGGGCAAAATTTCGAAGTGTTTTGCTATTGAAAATTTTGCGCAGATTTATAGGCACAAGCACTTTTACGGGCTTGTACTTTTTGGGGTTTTGAATTAAATCGAATTGAAGATTCAATATGGCTTTCATCATAATCGCAGTTAAAAAGGTATTTACTGAAATATTCTTTTCTTTTGCCATATTACGAACAACGTCACTTGACATTTGAAAATTGGTTATGTTAAGATAACCATCCTCTTCAGGTGTGCCATCTATTCGCCATGCATCCGTATCCTTGCGAGTTTCTTTAATAGGTGCAGCATTTTTGAGAAAGCTATCTTCAGTTTCATAATGCTTTGGACGTTCTTTTCTTGAAAGAATTCCATCTTCGCAAGGTATTTCTATTTTATGTTTAAGCTCAAGATATTCTGCAACAAGAGATTTTAAAAATATCAAACCACCCGTACCATCAGTAAGCGCGTGGAATATCTCAACTGCTATTCTTTTTCTATAAACTATAACTCGAAAAGCGCAAGTTTTCATTTCCTTTTTAGTCATATACGCAAGTGGATAGCTATACTCCGCCAATATTTCGGGAGGTTTGCTGACAGGTCGCAAATAATACCAAAAAAGTCCTTCTGAAAGCCTTGCAGCAATGCTTGGAAAACGAGGTATAGTATTTTTTATTGCTTGTTCAAGTATCTTGATATCAACATCTTCGTATAGTGTAGCTGACATACGGAATAAATTACTCCAATACCTGCTATGAGACGCAGGATATATTTTGGCAGCATTATCAAGTTTGAACCAATTAAAGTCCTTATAACCCTTCATTTACGTTATTTCCTTAATTAGATATTAATTCATTAAAAAGCGATAAAAATTCCTTTTCAACCTTTGAGAATTCGATAAAGTCAAATCTTGGTTCAGATTTCAAATCAGGAACATAATCGAATATCTTTTCTCCAAAAAGTGTTGTGAATTCATAGTAGAGAATAGCATCATCAATTTCAAAAACAAGCTTTTTTTCATCTTCACTAAGATTTTGTATCCATTTATCAAAAATCTTATTTTGAAGAACATCTTCAATTTCAAGATATTTGTGCAAATGTTTTTTTACAGGTCGAGTGATATCAGCAAGATAAGCTTCACTTCCATCGTGAAGAAGGCAACCTAAAATTACATTTTTAGAATAACCACGAGCCTGCGCCTCACAAGCGCAATTCAAAGAGTGTTGTCCTACCGAATAAAAATGCTTAAAATGACCATTAGCACGGCAGAGAAGTGACAATGCGTGCGCTATATCTTCAATATCAATATCTTCGATTTGGGGTTCAAGAGGATAAAACTCTTTCTTTTTATAGGTCAATATATAACTCATAATTAATACTCCTTATTTTGACACAACAATACATAGTAATTATAACATATAATTTTATATTTGTAAAGTAAATAATTTTTATTTTATTTGCTTATAGCTCTTGCCGAGAAAATAAAAATATGTTATAATAATTTAAAGTTTATTTTTTGGAGGAATTATGAAAATTACTGATAGATTTTTAAAATACGTTTCATACCCAACAATGAGTGATGAAACTAGCGAAACAGTACCAAGCAGCTCAAAACAGCTTGTATTAAGCCGTGCTATTGCAGACGAGCTTATCGCACTTGGTCTTGAAGAAGTTGAACTTGATGATATGGGTTATCTCTATGCGACCTTGCCCGCTAACGTTGAAAATTCAACTATTACTTTAGGACTTGTAGCGCACGTTGACACAAGTGATGCGTGTCCTGACTATCCTATTAAAACTAAAATTGTTAAGTATGACGGAAATGATATATGTCTTAACGAAGAAAAGGGAATTTACCTTACTAAAGAAGAATATCCTTCTCTCAACAAATATGTAGGCGATGACCTTATCGTAACCGACGGTACGACTCTTTTAGGTGCAGACGATAAAGCAGGCGTATGCACTATCGTTTCAGCAGTTGAAAATATCATTGCAAGTGGTGTGCCTCACGGAAAAATCAGAATTTGCTTTACTCCTGACGAAGAAATCGGACGCGGTGCTGACCACTTTGACGTTGAAAAATTCGGATGTGACTATGCTTATACCGTTGACGGCGGTTCTTTAGGTGAAATTGAATACGAAAACTTCAATGCAGCATCAGCTGTAGTTAAATTCAACGGTGTTTCAATCCATCCCGGTTCTGCCAAGGATAAGATGAAGAACGCATCTCTTATGGCTATGGATTTCAATGCACTTTTGCCTGTAGATGAAATTCCTGCGAAAACTGAGGGTTATGAAGGCTTTTTCCACCTTATCGAGATGAGTGGCGAGTGTGAAAGTGCAACACTTGTTTACATAATCCGTGACCATGATATTAATAAATTCAATACTAAAAAAGCACTCCTTCTTGAGTGCGCTGCTAAAATCAATGATAAGTATGGAGAGGGAAGCTGTGTAGCAACTGTCAAAGATTCTTACTTCAATATGAAGGAAATCATAGATAACCACATGTACACAATTGATAGGGCAGTTGAAGCTATGGAGCAGGTAGGCGTTAAACCTATAATTATGCCTATTCGTGGCGGTACAGACGGCGCACGCTTGTCCTTTATGGGATTGCCCTGTCCCAATATATGTACGGGTGGCGAAAATTTCCATTCCCGTTTTGAATATCTCTCCGTGCAATCACTTCATAAAGTAGTAGAAATCGTAGAAAAAATTATTACAAACGCAACTTATGCTGAAAGGAACTGAAAATGGCTAAATTATATTTTAAATATGGAGCTATGGGCTCTTCTAAAACAGCAAACGCGCTCATTACAAAATTCAATTACGAAGAAAGAGGAATGAGAGTTTGGCTCATTAAACCCTCAATCGATGACCGTGATGGCGCTGATATAATTCGTTCAAGAATTGGTCTTGAACAGAGAGCGCAGATAATTACTCCCGATATGGATATTTTTGAAGAATTTAAGAGTCATGTTAGTACTCACGCAGTTATTGCTGACGAATGTCAATTCTTTACAAAAGCTCAAATAGATCAGCTTCGCAGAATTGTTGACGAGCTTGAGATCCCTGTGCTTTGCTTCGGACTTCGTACTGACTTCTTAACTCATACATTTGAGGGAAGCCATCGTCTTTTTGAGGTTGCAGACTCAATATCCGAAATAAAAACTATATGCACCTGTGGTAAAAAAGCTGTAGTTAACGCAAGAATTGACGGAAATGGCAAAGTAGTAACCGAGGGTGGACAAATCCTCATCGGTGGCAACGATTCCTATGTCGCAATGTGCCACGCTTGTTGGAAAAAAGCAACAAAAGAGTAAATAAAATAAGCCCGACGGAAATTCCGTCGGGTTATCTTTTTATATATCAATCTCAATCGAAACAGGACAATGATCACTACCCATAATTTCGGTGTGGATTTTTGCTTCTTTCACTTTATCTAAAATACGATTTGAAACCACGAAATAATCAATTCTCCAACCAACGTTCTTTTGTCTTGCTTGGAACATATAGCTCCACCAAGAATATTCAACCTTGTCGGGATAAAGCGAGCGGAACGTATCGCAAAAACCACTATTCAAAAGTTCACTAAATTTTCCCCTCTCTTCATCGGTAAATCCGGCAGAGAAGTGATTTGTTTTGGGATTCTTAAGGTCAATTTCTTCGTGTGCCACGTTCAAATCTCCACAGTAAATCACAGGCTTAACCTTGTCAAGCTCAATCATATAGTTGCGAAGAGCATCTTCCCAAGTCATTCTATAATCAAGTCGGGTTAACTCCCTTTGTGAATTGGGGGTATAAACGTTTAAAAGATAGAAATTTTCATATTCAAGTGTAATCGCACGTCCCTCGTGATCGTGCTCGTCAATTCCAAGACCAAACTTTACCGAAATAGGCTCATGCTTTGTAAATACAGCAGTTCCACTATAGCCTTTTTTCTCGGCACTATACCAATATTGATAATAACCGTCCGCATTAAATTCTGCTTGACCGGGTTGCATTTTAGATTCCTGAATAGAGAAGAAATCGGCATCCTCAGTTGCAAAAAAATCACCAAATCCTTTATTTAAACACGCTCTGAAGCCGTTAACATTCCAAGAAATAAATTTCATAATTATCTCCTTTCAATCTATATATTTATAATAACATAAAATTCACAAATTTTCAACTAAAATCTCTTTTCAAAACGAAAAAAATGTGATATAATGGCATAAATACAAATTTTAGGAGTTTTTATGAAATTTTTGAAATCACTACTTATCTTGCTTGTTGTAATCAGTATGCTCGTTTCATGCGATATCTTCCCTTGGGGAGAAGTATCGAGCACTACTACAATTACAACTCCCTCAACTTCCACAACAACAAGACCTAATCCCTCAACCACCAAACCAACTACCACAAAACCAAGCAGTACCACAACTGGCACCACTACAAGTACCACAACTGGCACAACACCTGTTCCCGATGACGATATTTATTTTGATCCCGATCAGGACGTAGTTCCAAAGCCGGATAAAGATCCGTATGCTAATGTAAGTAAAGAAGAGTTCTATGCGAATTATAAGCCGGCAGAGAATTATTGGGATGCTTACTATAGAACGCTTCATAACTTTATGTCAGGTGATATTGAAGTTCCGGATGAGGCGCCAACACCTGCGGATAATCAACCAATGGAAAACGGAATGTATATCCGCAACACATCTGCACTCTACTCAAGTGACGGAAATACTTATTATGTTATAGATGATGAAGGTAATATCGTTAACAAGATATTTAAGGGTGCTGCGTATATCACTCTTGAAGAGGTTGCCGCATACGTTTTTGCTTTTGGTAATATTCCTGCAAACTATACTTCAAGCAAAAAGACATCTCCATCAAGTAGCCCTTGGGGAGAATACCTTAGACTTAATCATTCTAAATTCACAGGCAGTACAACAAAATATCCCTATGAGCCCGAGCTTCCCGATATTTCGGGTTGCGGCGGCAGTCTTCAGTATTATGAGATAGATATCGGCACAACCGGTACGGATACGGGCAACGGCTATGAAGTAAGAATTTATAATAACGGTAGCAGTATAGTTCGCGGTGCTGCGCGTATTGTTTACTCAAGATTTGATAAAAACGGAAACAACATTATCGATCTGGACGAAAAGTATCTTTTCTATACATACAATCACTATAACGATTTCCAAGAATACCTTAACTACGAAGGTGGCTGGGGCGAAATGTTCGGCAACATAACCGGCGGTGGTACAATGTCAAGCAAGTATGATTATAATCCAACACCTTATGTTGAGGTTGTTAGAAAAAATCTTTATAAGGGAACAACTAAAACATCAACTGTTGAATATATTGAAGTTGCATTCATTTATTTTGACAAAAAATACTTTTATGATAATGCATTTTGCGCATAAGGAGAAACTATGAATTTACATGAAGCAATTACAAAACTCTATGCTTGGCAAAATAAGCTAAGCGCATATAATCACGCAATGTCAATTATTTATTATGACGGCTCAACGGTTGCTCCCAAGAAAACAGCAGGCAACAGAGCACACACACTTGGAATTTTGAGTGAAGAGATGTACAATCTCACTACAAATGAAGAAACAGTAGAAATGCTTGAATTTCTTGATACTCACAAGGATGAGCTTGAAGAAAAAGAGCAGAGAATTGTGTACCTTGCTTGCAAGGGAATGAAGGAAATGAAGAAAATTCCCGTTGAAGAATATATCGCATATCAGGAATTGCTTGTTAATGCAGGTGACGTTTGGCATACAGCCAAGGAAACCGATGATTTTGAACTTTTCCGTCCATATCTTGAGCAGATTTTTGAATATAATAAGAAATTCGCTCACTACTGTGCACCTGAAAAACATCCTTATGATTATTGTCTTGACCAATATGAAAAAGGACTCACTATGGAAAAGTGCGATGAATTTTTCGTAACATTGAAGTCAAAAATTGTTCCTCTTATTAAGAAAATCGGTGAGGCAGAGCAGGTAGATGATTCTTGTATCCACGGTGATTTTGATGAGATTGCACAAGAAAAATTCTCACTTGAACTTATGAAAATAATGGGCATTGATCTCGGTATTTGCAGTCTTGGTACAACTGAGCATCCATTTACAACTAGCATAGGTTCTCACTATGATGTAAGAATTACAACGAATTATGATAGAGAGAACTTCGCTTCCTCAATGTTTAGCGTAATCCACGAGGGCGGACACGCACTTTATGAAATGAATCCCGCAGAAGATTATGCTTATACATACCTTGACGGTGGTATTTCTATGGGAATTCACGAAAGTCAGAGCCGTTTCTATGAAAACTTACTCGGTAGAAGCGAAGCATTTGTAAATTACGTTTTCCCAAAGGTATGCGAGTGTTTCCCTGAACAAATGAAGGGTTATACAGCAAATGATCTTTATAAAGCAATCAACCTTGTAACCCCATCACTAATTCGCACTGAGAGCGACGAGGTTACATATTGTTTGCACGTAATGGTGCGTTACGAGCTTGAAAAGAGAGTTATGAGTGGTGAACTTGAAGTTAAAGACCTCGCAACTGAATGGAAAAATCTCTATAAAGAATATCTTGGTGTTGATGTTCCAAATGATAGAGAAGGCGTGCTTCAGGATAGCCACTGGTCGGGTGGTAGCGTAGGGTATTTCCCATCCTATGCACTTGGCTCTGCATATGGAGCTCACTTGCTTCACAAGATGCGTGAGAGTGTAGATATTGAAAAATGCCTTGCAGAAGGAAACTTTGAACCAATAAATGAATGGAATAGAGAACACATCTGGAAATACGGATGCCTTAAAAATCCCGATGAGCTTTTAGAAAGCGCACTTGGAGAAAAATTTGATCCTATACATTTTACTAATTATCTTGAAGAAAAATATTCAAAAATATACAATATTTAATTTATCAAAAAAACGAGAACAAATTTTGTTCTCGTTTTTTTGATTTTATATTGACAAAATAAAACTCATATGATACAATAACATTCGTTATATAACAAATGTTATCAAGGAGATTATTATGCCACCCAAAACAAGAATAACCAAAGACGATATAATCAAAACCACAATAAAACTCGTGCGCGAAAAGGGTACAGATTCAATAAATGCTCGTTCTATAGCATCAGCATTGAATTGCTCAACACAACCAATTTTTTCAAATTTTGAAAGTATGGAAGAATTAGAAGAAGCTATTATTATATCAGCATACGATCAATACTTAAATTTTATAAAATCTGAAGTTGAAACTGGAAAATATCCTGAATATAAATCTTTCGGTATGGCATACATTAGATTTGCTAAAGAGGAGAAAGAACTTTTTAAACTTTTGTTTATGAGGGATAGAACAAAAGAAGATTATTCATTTTCACCCGATTTTGAAGAATCTGTTAAAATGATAATGAATGCGAACGGTATTTCAAAAGAAAAAGCAACCCTTATACACCTTGAAATGTGGACATGTGTTCATGGTATTGGTACTATGCTCGCTACATCGTTTATGCCTCTTGAATGGAATCTTATAAGCGATATATTGAGTGATATATATCACGGAATAAGAGCAAGACACCTGTCGGAGGAAAAATAAGAATGAATGCAATAGAAATAAAAAATCTAACTAAACGATATGGGGACATTTTAGCAGTTGATAATTTATCTTTAACAATAGAAGAAGGTGAATTGTTTTCATTGCTTGGTGTAAACGGAGCAGGAAAAACTACTACAATAAAAATATTATCCTGCCTTGTACGTCCCACTAAAGGAAATGCGTATTTACTTGGCAAAAGCATAAACGATAGCGCTACTGAAGTTAAATCATTTATTGGGGTATCGCCTCAAGAAACCGCAATAGCACCAATGCTTACTGTACGCGAAAATCTTGACTTAATATGTGGCATATATGGATTTTCTAAAGAAAAACAAAATCAAAAAATTCAAGAACTGACGAAGCTTCTTGGTTTAGAAAGCATAATTAATAGACGAGCCGGAAAACTTTCAGGTGGATGGCAACATCGTTTAAGCATAGCTATGGCATTAATAAGTGAACCTCAAATTCTTTTTCTTGACGAGCCTACGTTAGGATTAGATGTTATAGCTAGAAGCGAACTATGGGATATAATCCATTCTCTAAAGGGAAAAATAACCATCATATTGACTACTCATTATATGGAAGAGGCTGAAGCACTTTCCGATCGTATCGGAATAATGAAGGACGGTAAACTTCTTATTTGTTCAACTCCCGAAGATATAAAATTCCAAACAAATGAAGAAAACATTGAAAAAGCATTTATAAAAATAGTAAGGGGGAATCATTAATGAGAATGTTAACTTTCGCTAAAAGAAATTTCAAAGAAATTATTCGTGATCCTTTAAATCTTGCATTTCTTTTTGGATTTCCCATTGTACTTTTAATTCTTCTTAGTGCCATTCAAGCCAACATTCCGATAAGTATGTTCGAAATTGAACATCTTTCTCCTGGTATAGCAGTATTTGGATTGGCTTTTATGAGCTTATTTTCAGCGACATTAATCGCTAAGGATAGGCAAAGTAGCTTTATGCATCGTTTATATACCACTCCAATGAGTTCAAGAGATTTTATCCTTGGTTATACAATTCCATTAATTCCGATAGCTTTATCTGAAGGAATTATTACATATATTTTTTCTATATTATTGGGACTTGATATTAGCATAAATATTCTACTATCAATTTTGTTAATGACTCCAATTGCGCTGTTATATATAGGGATAGGACTACTTTGTGGAAGTATATTCAACGATAAGCAAGTAGGTGGTATTTGCGGTGCGTTATTAACTAATTTATCAGCTTGGTTTTCAGGTATATGGTTTGATTTAGATCTTGTAGGTGGTACATTCAAAAAAATAGCGTATGCGCTTCCTTTTGTGCATTCGGTTGAAATGCAGCGTGCTATAATTCTTGGTAATTATGAAAAGATTCTTCCTCATATAATTTGGGTACTTGTATATTCAATACTTATAATCTTTATCGCAATATTTATATTTCTACGTCAAATGAAAAGACAATAAAAACAAGCCCTCACAAAAGTGAGGGCTATTTTGATTAAAGTATTTCAATTTGATCGTCGTCCGCGGTCTGTTTAGCAATCATAAAATCAATAGCGGGCTGTTCAAGAAGCTTTTGTTCTTCTTTAATTCTTTCATTAAGAGCAATATTGTCGATAATTTGCTTAAGATACTTGCTCATAGCACTCTTAGCTGTATAGTCAGCAGGTGCATAGAAGGTAAGTCTGCCATCTGTAAGGAGCTTATAAACCTTCGCTCTATTATCTTTAATAGGGTCAAACACACCGATAGTATAACCACCACGTTCCTTTACAAGATGCATACAGGGAATATCAGTTGCAGAGTCACCTATATAAATCATGTTAGAAAATGGAATTCTGCGTTCGTGTGAAGGAACACTATCGTTTACTCTTTCATCGTGCTCCTCGAGGAAGCCCTTAGAAATACGGAAAAGATACTGAGTTTTATTGGTGTAGTTAACTGCCTGAGCAGGCCATACTGCAACGTCGTCGGCATTGTAAAGGTAAGAAGATGCATAAATCTTCTTGAATTCTCCTGCAATAGCGCTACCTTCAATAATCTCACGAAGACCCGAAGAAATTACATAGTGTTCAACTTCGATACCTTTAGATTCAGCATACTGATTGATTCTTTGGAACCAGGTTTTAACACCGTCATAAAGTTTTACTTCGGCTCCACTTTCTTGGAAGTATTGACGCTTAAGGGATTTTCCCTTAAACTGTGAATATTTGATAAGCTCATACATCCAAGCAAGATTCATTTCCATACGATTATTTTTAGCAAGCTCGTCCGATTCGTGCCAAAATTCACCTACGTTCACACCAAAGGAGGGGATGAGGGTAAAGGTCTGCATATCGTCGGGAGAAAGAGTTTTGTCAAAGTCATAGCATATAGCTATAATTGGCTTCTTTTTAGAATTATTCAAAGAAAATTCCTCCTTAAATAAAGAATTACATTATTATCCAAATCATTATAACCGATATTTTTTTATTTTTCAAGTACTTTATATAAAAAATTTAAAATATTGCAAAATTTTCTTAAAAAAACAATAAAAAATGTTTGCAAAATGTATTATTTTATAGTATAATATAATGATAAAGTATGAAAGGAATAAAATAATGTTTAAAAAAGTAATAGAAGCCATTGAAAAATACGATAGAATTATAATTCATAGACACTCAAATCCCGACGGTGATGCCATTGGTTCACAGGTTGGCTTAAAAAACATATTAAAAGAGAATTATCCCGAAAAGGAAATCTACACTGTTGGCGACGCATCTAAGCGCTACGGTTTTATCGAGGACTGTGAAACTGATGCTATCCCCGATGAATATTATAATGGAGCGCTTGCATTCGTACTTGACACAAGCGCTAAGTTTATGATTTCCGATGAGAGATATACGCTTGCTGAAACAGTGATTAAGATGGACCATCACATTTTCAGCGAAGAATTTGCAGATATTGAGATAATTGATACGTCATTTGAATCCTGCTGCGGTCTTATAGGTATGTTTGCTATGCAAACGGGACTCAAACTCAATTCTGTGGGTGCAAAAGCGCTTTATACAGGTATGATTACCGATTCAGGACGTTTCCGTTATGACTCCACAAGCTCACAGACATTCAAGGTTGCATCATTTCTTTTGGAACAAAAATTTAATACAAATGATATCTTCTCCAATCTCTATGCAGATGAGTTAAGCTCCGTTCAGTTGAGAGCTAAATTTATTTTAAAAATCAATAAAACCGATGCACCCGTGGCATACATATATACTACACTTGATGAAGCAAAAAGCTATAATGCTGATACGTTTACTATCTCCCGAGGTATGGTAAATACAATGGGTGATATCAAGGGAATTGATATTTGGGTAAACTTTACTGAAACTGAAAACGGCGTTCTTTGCGAGCTTCGTTCAAGCAAGTACAATATTAATCCTATTGCCGTTAAATACGGTGGTGGAGGTCACGCAAAGGCAAGTGGAGCAACTATCAAAAATAGAGAAGAAGCAATGGCTATGCTTGAAGACCTTATCGCATTAACAAAATAAGAAAGGAAGCTAATATGACAAATTTCGAAAGAAAAAAACAGATACTTGATAAAATTAAAGAATATAATAAAATCATAATTTTCCGCCATTTCCGTCCAGACGGTGATGCTACTGGTTCAACAAAGGGTTTGCGTGAAATTTTGCGTTTGACATATCCCGAAAAAGAGATTTTGTTGCTCAATTCTGATTATTCCGATTATCTTAAATTCCTCGGTGGCGAGGACGAGCCGGTTGCAGATGAATACTATGCAGATGCCCTTGGTATCGTTCTTGATACTGCGACTGAAGATAGAATTTCAAATAAAAAATACTCACTTTGTAAAGAAATCTTAAAAATTGACCATCATATCGTTGATAAACACTATGGTGATTATCATTGGGTAATTGAAGAAAAATCCTCCACTTGTGAAATGATAGCAGAATTTTATGATACATTTAAGGATGAGCTTAAGATAAATAAAGAAGCTGCTACCTATATCTATTGTGGTATGGTAACTGATAGCGGACGTTTCCGCTTCCGCGACGTTTCTGGAGATACACTCCGTTATGCAGGGCTTATGCTTGACCAAGGCATCGATACTGACGTGCTTTATGCAAATCTCTATCTTAAGGAATTCCACGAATTCAAATTTGAATCCTACGCTCATGAAAAGATGGAGATGACAGAAAACGGACTTGTATATCTCTATGTTGATAGAGATATGCAAGAAAAATTTTCTCTCACAAATGAACAGGCATCTGCATCAGTAAGCTTTATGGATTCAATTCGTGGATCAATTATTTGGATTGCATTTATTGATAACGCAGACGGCACAATTCGCGTAAGACTTCGCTCAAGATTTGTTCCTGTGAATCCTTTGGCTGAAAAATACCGTGGTGGCGGTCATGAATGTGCTTGTGGAGCAACACTTCATTCAAAAGAAGAAATGGCACAGTTTATTGCTGATGCCGACGCACTCATTAAAGAATATAAAGAGAATAACGAGGGCTGGTTATGAGATTTCTTATAGTAAATGATGACGGCATTAATGCTGAAGGCATTAAGCTCCTCGCAAAATGGGCAATGCAGTATGGTGAAGTTACAGTAGTAGCTCCCAAACACGAGCAGAGTGGAAAGAGCCACGCAATTGATTTTATGAATCCTATTGAGATTAAGCGCGTTGACTTTATTGAAGGTGTTGAAGCGTGGTCAATGGAATCCACGCCTGCCGATTGTGTACGCTTTGGTATATTCGGTCTTCACAGACAGTACGACCTTGTGCTGTCAGGCATCAACCGTGGAGTAAATATGAGTGGTGATATCATCTATTCAGGAACTATGGGAGCAATTTTCGAAGCCGGAAATCAGCACCATAAGGGAATAGCATTCTCCACTACACCCGAAAATCTTGAGGGCGCATCAAAATATCTTGATGAAGCGTATAATTATATTGTCGAAAATCATCTTTTTGATTACTCTGACCTCTATAACGTAAACATTCCCGAAGAAGTAAAGGGAATTAAGATAACAAAACAGGGCGATGCATTCTTCTCTGATGCTTTTCATCAGGTAGATGAAATAACTTATACTCAGTATGGTCAAATGATTGCCGATACTTGCCCCGAAGATAAAGATCGCGACACAATCGCCTTCGCCGACGGACTTATTTCAGTAACTCCTATGACCAAAGAGCGCACTGATCTTATTGCATTTGAAAAGCTTAAGAATGTGGTGAAATAAAAAATAATATCATATGGCGGGAGCTTGCTCCCACCATTTTTATCATAATTTTTGCAAAACAAAAATAGCAGGGAAAATCCCTGCTATTTTTTATATCTCAAAAAATCCCCTCGACGAAGCGAGGGGAAAATAGTAATTAAATTACTTAACAAAATTCAAGGACTTCAAACCGATGTTACCAGTTGATTTAGTAAATGTAACAACGAGGTTAGAAACATCAGTCCATGTCTTGCCTTCTACGAATGTGAAGGAGATTGTGTATGTTGTATCCTTAGCATCTACAGGAGTGATAGCAGCTGTTGTTGAGCCGTTAGCATAACCTGTAGCGATTGTGTTACCATCCTTGTCAATCAATGTGAAAGTAACAGTAGATGTAGCAACACCGGAAGAACCGTTACCCTTAAGTACAGTTGATACTGTAAATTCAGAAGATGTAGAGATTGTGGGAGATGTGATAGCAGACTTAGAGTCACCGCTTCTACCGAAACCAAGATAACCGCCGTATGTTTGACCGAGTTTACCTGTAATCTTCCATTCAGGGAAGTTTGTCTTCATATAATCATCAGCACTTGCCTTATTCGCAGCTGATGTGAAAGCAAGGTTACCGGGAAGAACATCACCCTGAGGTTCAGCTGCGCCACAACCTGTGCAAGCACCATTTTCATAGATGTGTCCAGCAGCAGCTGTGCCAACCTTACCACAAACTACACAAACAGAGTCGATTGTGCAAGAACCTTCTGTGAATTCAGAGCAAACGTGAGCAACGTCAATAACTGTTACACCACCCTGAGCAATCTGAATTACAGAGTTGTAAACTGTTGCTTTACCTGTAACTGTAACCTGGTCACCAATGTTAACCTTTGTACTTGTTCTGAAAACGAGAAGCTTATTTCCTGCTTCATCGGAGATGTAGAAGGAAATGTTGCCGTACTGATCATTCCAAGACTGGTAGATTTCGCAAACTGTACCCTTAACTACAACTGCTGTACCTTCAGCAGAAGCAAGAACTTCGGGAATGGACATAACGCCATCGTCTTCATCGTCGCCACCGGTGGGAGGCTGATAGTTAGGATCTGTTTCGCCACAAGAGCACTTGCCATCAACGAATTCGTGTTCGTGAGGAGCAGGTGTTTCGCCGCCACCCTGAGAACCGTTGTTTTCACCATAGAGGTGAGAAATGTAAGATGTAGCGTTTGTTATGTAAGAGATAGCAGAAAGGGAGATGGACTTATATGTACCAGAAGAGCCAATATAGAACTGCTCACCTGTTGTAGATGTATAGATAAGTGTGTTGTATTCAGCGCTGAATGTGAAGTATTCAGAGGGAACAGTTGTATCAAACTTAAGTGTACCCTTTGTTGTATCACCATCACGAGGAAATGCAACGATATATGTCTTAACACCGTCTTTGTTGAAGTAAAGTCTGTAACCGCCGTCAACACCTTCAACTGTTTCAAGATATACATCCATAGCTTCAGCTACAACGGGAGTATATGCAAAGTACCAAGCATAGTTGTTGTAGTTTTCACCGTTGAAGAATACGTTCTGGCTTTCGTTACCGTGGTAAAGACCGAACTTGTAAGCAACGCCTACCTGGGGAGCTGTGATGATTGCAAGGCCTTCAGTTACGGGAGGAACGTAGTTAGGATCCATTTCGCCACAAGAGCACTTGCCATCAACGAAGTTATGTGTATGTACAGGAGCATTACCTGCTTCAGAAGAAAGAACGATTCTTGCAGGGAACTGTGTACCGGAAGTAATCTGAGCCTTATAGTAAGAACCGGACAAGCTTACTGTTGTGTAAGAACCGTATGTACCTGCGAAGAATGTATCAGGATCAAGTTCGTCCATTTCACAGTATACTTCAAAGATACCGAATGTTTCATTGTAAGTCCATACGCAAATGGGTTCTGTACCAAGCTCAAAGTGGCAACCCATATAACCGTTGCTCTTCTTATAGGGAGCAGCATTAATGTATGTCTTAGTATCACCATTCATAAAGTAGATATGGTAACCACCGTCAACAACTTCAAAGTAAATGTCAGCAGAAGCTGTAACATCAGTTGTAGTAGCGAGATAATCGCCACTCATTTCACCTGTGAAGTAGTAATTCATACCACCAATTTCCATAAAGAACTTGAACGCAGTATCTACAGCGGGTGCCTGATATTCAGATGTTTCACCACCGTTGCCACCGTTTGCGTTTTCGCCCATAGCGATATCTTCAGCTGTCAAGCTTGTGAATACTTCGATCTTTTCGATACGAAGCTGAGAAGCAAGTGCTGTGGACTGGAATACGTCAACAGGGCCGTCAAGGAAGAGGATGATGATAACATCATTCTTACGAATAATTGTAGCGCCTTCAACTTCCATGCCGTCCATACCTGTAAGGTATTTACCGCTTGAATAATCGTCACAAGTAATAAGAATCTTTCTCATGCCCTTATATTCAATCTTAATTGTTGAACCAGCATAAGCTCTCTGTGCGTAAGACTCTTGTATTGTAAGATCAGAAGTAGAGGAAGCTTTATCGTTAGTAAATGTTACGCCGTTAGCAGCGAAAATATTCTGTTCACCGGAACCACTAACAAGATTAGCATTACCCATCAAATCAAGTACGGGCTCAACTTCAGGAGCAGGAACAACAAGGTCAAATACAAGCTCTGCAGATGTTCCATCGGGAGCAAGAACTGTACCAGTGAGCTTATAGTTGAGGTCTGCTTCAACAGATTCGGGAACGTCAACTGTTACTTCAAGACCGTCAGCAGAAGGAGTAACTGTGATAGCATCAGTATCTACAGTCCAATCTACAGTGTACTTATCACCGTAGAACATAAGAGATGCGATGAGTTTCAAATCTTTCTTTGTTTGGGGGTTATCAAGCAAGTCAGAATACAAACCACGAACATAATCTCTAGCAGCTTCAACCTGATATGTTTTAGTAGGATTAGTTGTGTTATTGGGAGTAGTAGTAGTTGCGGGGAACAATTCGCATGCTGAAAGCACGCCAAGTGAAAGAATCAAGATGAGAATAAGACTTAAAATTCTTTTCATTATATTAACTCCTTAAAAAATTTTAAAATTTTGTATTGTTAAATTATTTAACAACTACGTCATTAAGAGAGAGCAAAGCAATTTGGTAAGATCCGTTATAAGCGTCAACAAGACCCTTAACGTCAATTGTTTTGCCTGCAAAATAACTTTGAGTTACTTTGTTACCGTTAGCGTCATACAAAACGCTAGTTCTAACTTCGATAGTATAAGTTCTACCATCTTTACCTGTAGCAGTGCAAGTGAGGGTCATAGCGCCGTCACTGTCACCACCATTATTTGTTGTATAAATTCTAGTAACAACAAGGTTCTTCATCTCAATAGTAGTGTTGAGAGCAAGCTGTGCAAAAGAAAATTCCTTTTCTACATCATTACCATCATCATCGAAAATAGTAACATTAACTGTACCCTTAACAAAATCTGCAGGATCGGTAAGAGTGTAGGAAGCAGAATGACCGGTGCTGATAAGCTGAATGTTATCGGGATCATTGGGCTTCATAATTCTATAAGAAAGGTCAGAAATCTGATAGATTCCGCCGCCTTCCCAATACTGAAGAGAACCAACAATCTTAACTCTGTTACCAACCTTAATGATTTCAAGACCCTTACCGGGAAGATTATAACCCTTAAAGCAAGTTACACCATAATATCTACCTGTAACATCATCATATTCTTCAACGAAGATGCTACCGTTGTCGTCATAAGTAACAACACCTTCGCAAGCAACAGTCATATTGAGATACTTTTCGGGATTAATAGCAAGTTCTTTAATTGAAACCTGAATTGCTTCACCGTAGTAGAAATCAGGGTCTTTTGCTTTTGAATATACATAAAGCTCATAAGCTCTTGCCTGATCAATAGCGGCAACACAATATGTACCGTATGTATTCTGCGCAGAGTTAGAAGCAATAGCGAGACCTTCTTGAAGGATCTCAAGGTTAAGGTTACGATATTCAGCATCTTCAGATGACTTATACCATACCCAAACAAGGTGTCTAGCACCAGTAGAGTCAAGATCCCAGTTGCTTGTATCACTTTCAAGAATGATAGAAACAGCATTTTCAAGCTTGGATCTTGTGAATTTAGAAGCAGCTTTGCCCCATTCTTCAATAGCACCTGTAGATTCAGGAGTATTGATAGAGAGATATCTTGCCTTCAAAATACCGTTGGCAGCAATGCTTGTGGGAACGTTAAAGTGAGTTGTGTCTCCATCTACAAACTGATGTACAGTTACTTCTTGTCTAAGACGGTCGGAAGTCATATCAAGTTTAACCTGTGATACGTAATCCACCCACTCCGGAAGTTGAGGTTCCGGAGCAGTGGTAGTAGTTGTTGTTGTAGTAGACTCATTCACAGGCTTATCTATAAAGCAAGCTGTGAAACAAGAAATAATTGTACAGAGAACGAGAAGAAGACTTAAAATTCTGAAATTATTCTTCATAATTTAAATACGTCTCTAAATATTGATTAAAAATTTTTGATTATTTGCTGGGATACTTACGTTCGCAAATAGCGATTGCATTAGCAAACTGTTCATCAAGCAATGCCTTCTTATCAGAATATGCAGCATAGTTAACGAATACGTTCTGCATAATGTTACCAACTTCATCACGAGCTACAGAAGAACCTGTGAAAGCAGGAGATACGTAGTAAGAATTCTTCTGCTCAAGACCAACCTTAACAGAAAGAGCAGCTACGTTGTCATAACCGTCAGCCTTATCAAGGAATTCTGTCTTATAGAAATCGTTTTCCATTACAGATTCAAGAACAGGCATATAACCAGATACCATAGAGAATTCAGCCTGGAATTCGATGCAAGTTGTAAGATATTCAATGAAAAGGTAAGAAGCAATAACTTCCTGTCTGTTTTCATTGTTAAGAACTACGAGAGAGGGACCCTGAGAAATAGCCTTGGGGTTAGAAGGATCAGCCTGAGGAATAGGAGCAATACCTACTTCGAAAGGATAACCATCTGCACCCTTTGTAGGTCTCTGGTGTGTAGCACCAGCAGAAGAACCGATGGACATATAAGAATATGCCTTTGTCTTATCCTGCTGTACAAACAAACCGGATGTGTAAGCACCGAAGATTTCCTGAGTTGTCATAAGACCCTCATAGTACCATTTTGCGAATCTTTCAACGAACGCCTTATTCTGGTCGTTATTGAAAAGATACTTTGTACCTGTAGCGGATGTGTAGGGAGTACCAAGCTGTTCACACATTGTGATGAACCAGTTAGCTTCAGAGTCATATCCAAGAGGAGTACATTTGCTATCAAGACCTTCGATTTCAAGAATTCTTCTGCAAACCGCTTCAAGGTCATCCCAAGTTTTGGGAACCTCAATATTATTCTTTTCAAAATATGTCTTGTTGTAGTAAAGAACTTCAGTTGACTTGGAGAGAGGAAGTGTATACATCTTGCCGTCACCATAAGCCATACCTTCATTCCAATAACCGTCGATGAAATCGTCGATCTGTTCCTGAGTCATACCAAGGATTGTTTCATTACCTTCTGCATCAACTACAGGAGTCTTGCTGTTGATGAACTGATCAAGAGTTACAGTTGCACCTGCAAGGTTGTAAAGAGCAACGTGGTCAGGGTAGCAGTAAGCGATGTTGGGCTGTGTTCCAGCAAGAATCTGCTTAGAAACTGTGTCACGAACGTCGTCATAGCCACCTACCTGAGAGTGAACAATAGTGATGTTGGGGTAGATCTTGTTGAATTCTTCAATGTAAGCACCGAGAACATTCTGAAGATTCTGACCCATTGTGTGTGAGAACTCGATCTCAACAGCACTTCCATCATAAGTTTCGCCTTCATTAAGCACGAAGCCTTCCATGATGGGACCATCAATGATGGTATCGGGAGCTGTAGTTTCGTCGTCTGGAACAGGACATGCAGTAAGAGTAAGCATGCTGAGCATCATAACGAGAACGAGTAAGAGTGAGACTAACTTTTTCATTGGTTTGTCCGTCCTTTCATAAATGAAAAATTTAAATTTATTATTGCCTTTCGGCTAATAATCTAAAAGTTTTTAACCCTTAATACCGCTTCTTGAAACGCCCTTCATAATGTATTTACGCAAGAAGATAAATACCATAAAGAGGGGAAGAGATACCAAAGCAACCGCCGCCATCTGAACGGGGTAGTCGACCATATTAATATCGCCGTCAACAGAATAGTCACCACCACGGATACCATTTGTTACCAAAAGATACTTTCCGTTTTCTCTGTACTTTCCTGTTACAACAAGGTTAGGCCATACGTAAGTATTCCAAGAACCCATCATTTTAAGGATAGTAATAGAAATAAGTGTGGGGAGTGCAAGAGGAATCATAACCTTCCAAAGGTATTTGATGTCAGAAACACCATCAACCTTAGCAGCAAGGTACAATTCATTCGGAATCTGCAAGAAATTCTGTCTTAACAAATAGATATAAAATATACTTACAAGGAAAGGAACGATAAGAACAGTAAAACCATACTTATCCATATTAATCCATCCAAGTTGGGTAACAGTCTGATAGTTTGTAATGGTGAAAAGCTCACCAGGGATCATCATTGTACCGAGAAGTGCTGCAAACATAGCATTTTTGCCCTTGAATTCAAGACGAGCAAATGCGAATGCACAAAGCACTGTGATAACCAATGAAAGTACTGTTGAAACAATACCAACGTAGATTGTATTAGTAAAAACATTTTCAAGGTTAGCTGCTACCAAAGCCTTAGAATAGTTTTCCCAGTGAATAACTTCAGGCCAAAGAGTAGGTGTAGCGAGATTATATTCAGTAACACTCTTAACTGAAGAAATAAGCATCCAATAGAATGGGAAAAGTATAACAAGAGCCATAACAAAGAGGAACAAATACGTACCAATCATACCAACAACACGCATTACTTTAGCGGTTGCTGTTACATTCTTCATATTTTTCTCTTTCATAACCTTGAGAGAAGAATTATTGGGGGCAACATTTTGTTTAATATTTTCAGACATTTCAGTTACCTCCATATTAATAATGTGTACTCTTATTACTGATATACAAGTTAATCATTGTAATAACAAAGATAATTGCAAACAGAATAAGTGCAGAAGCGGATGCCATACCTGTATCCATACCTTCAAGAGAATCATATATAAGTGCAACCATAGTATTGAGTCTACCAGGTGCTCCAACAGGACCCATCTTATCACCGAAAATACCAACGATACTTGTATATTCTTTAAATCCACCAATAAAGCCTGTAATTACAACGTAAGTAATCATAGGAGAGAGAAGCGGAACAGTGATTCTTGTGAATGTACGAACCTTAGACGTACCGTCAACTCTTGCAGCATCATAATACTGTTTATTTACGCTCTGCAAACCACCAAGAAGAATAAGAATCTTAAAGGGAAGTGCATTCCAAACAATATAAATTATCATAACTGCAATGTTAGATTCATAGGTTGATCCAGGACCAATCCAGTTGATAGGATCAACACCAAATTGCATCAAAATGTTGTTGATAATACCATATGTTTCAACCTGAGGTCTTGCTGTGGTAAGGTTACCGACAACTGAGAACATCGCCGCAAATACCATACCGATAGCGATAGAGTTTGTTACGTAGGGAAGGAAGAATATTGTCTGCAAGAATCTCTGCAAGGGCTTAATAGCATTAAGACAAACAGAAATTACAAGAGCCAAAAAAGTTGAAAGAAGAACGGTGGGTATGCACAAAAGAAGTGTATTCTTAAGAGCTACAAGGAACTGAGGGTCCTTCAAAACAGTTTTGAAGTTACCAATGCCCCAAGTATATGTTACACCTCTCATTGCTTCAAGTGCATTGTAGTTATGCTGAAAAGCCATAAGCACCGTGTTCACGATGGGCCAAACAGTAAATACAAGCAACAAAACGAGAGCAGGTGCAAGATATAGCCACGCCTTCCATTGTTGTTTACTATCTACCATAATCAATCTCCTTAAAATCTGATTCTTTCTTCGGTTTCCTTATTGAAAACGAACACCTTATGGGGCTTAAGTGAGAAGCTTATCGTTTCAGCCTTAGTGTCAACGATAGCATCAGAATTAATGATAGATCTTACTACAGGATTTTGAGAATTAGGATGTCTTGAAACAACGCTTGCATCACGTCCCATTACTTCTACATTGGAAAGTTCTGCAACGAAAGCACCGTTAGGATCAAGATTGAATCCTTCAGGACGGATACCAACGGTAACTGCCTGATCAGCCACACCGGGAGTGTCGAGTACAGCTGCGCCACCGATGAGGAGCTTGCCATTCTTGATTTCGCCGTCAAATACGTTGATAGGAGGAGTACCAAGGAATTTAGCAACAAAGAGGTTAGCGGGATCATCATAAACATCCTGGGGCTTACCTACCTGTTGAACAACACCAAGCTTCATAACAACTATAAAGTCGGAGATGCTCATTGCTTCTTCCTGGTCGTGAGTTACGAAAATTGTTGTGATGCCTGTTTCCATCTGAATTCTCTTAATCTCTTCACGAGTCTGAAGTCTAAGACGCGCGTCAAGGTTTGAAAGAGGTTCGTCAAGAAGAAGAACACGAGGCATTTTAACAAGTGCGCGGGCAATAGCAACACGCTGCTGCTGACCACCGGAAAGCTCACTGGGCTTTCTGTCCATAAGATTGTCAATCTGAACGAGTCTTGCAGCTTCATAGGCTCTTTCAAGCATATCGTCCTTTTTGAGCTTGTCTGCTCCCTTGAGATTTTGCAATGGGAACAAAATGTTTTGCTTTACCGTCATATGGGGGTAAAGCGCGTAGTTCTGGAATACCAAGCCTACGCCACGTTTCTCGGTCGGAAGTTCAGTAACATCTTCGTCACCAAAGAAGATCTGACCGGAAGAGGGTTTTTGCAAACCGCTGATCATGTAGAGGGTTGTACTTTTACCGCATCCTGAAGGACCAAGCAAGCCAACAAGCTTACCGTCGGGGATTTCGATATTAAAGCTATTTACCGCTACAACGTCTTCATTAACCTTTTTCTTATCACGGTTAGGGAAGATCTTTGTTAAATTTTGCAAAACAACTTTCATATAATCTCCATTTCTTATATAAAAAATTTTTTGGACTGATTAATAAATGCGAATTAAAAATATTTCGCGTTTTTTGCTTCCGCATCGTGAATGCGAAGCTGATATTCCTTCTTTGCTTCAACAGAATCAAATATCATCTGACTTTGAAGGTCAACTACTACAGAAGAAGAGAGAATATCGTGAATAAAAGAATTTGTTTTAGTTGCGATAACAAGAATAATTTCAAACAAAGCAATTAACAATACAACACCAAGAGTAACATAGCTACCCACACCAAATCTCATCATCAAGAGAATGATTACAGGCACCATAGTTTCTATAGTGTACTTACCAAGAATTGCTCTAACAAACATTACAACACCGTTGACTCTAACACCGTCAACTCTCATAACTGCAATAGAGAATATCTTCTTACCGACAGTTTGACCGTTCTTTAATAGCAACGGCACAAAAAATTCAAGTATTAAATGAGCGAAGAACAAGCTTAATGATACAATTGTAATTAATGAATAAAATATCAAGTTAGTGAGTTGAACATAGCGCTCATCTTTAATTACTTTATCATAAGATTCATTAAAATATTTTTTCTCATCTTCGTTAAATTTATCATATTCATCATAAGAAATACTGAAATTAAGATCAAATTGCTCTTCGTATGATGAAATAACAGTATTCAATTCATCGGAATACTCAGAAAAATTAAGCATTGAAGAAATTCCCCAAGCAAAACCGGTTATAAGAATAATCATAAGTATAAAGTCAAGCAAGAATGCTGAAATCCTTTTCAAAAAACTCGCTTTTTGCAAATCATAAATCATTTTTCAAAAACCTTCATTATATATAATAGGCAGGGTATGTAAAGAAAAATTGGCATAGCTATAAATCATAAAATTACCCTATATACATAATAGCACAAACTTCACCAAAAAACAACCCTTTTTTGTGTGAAATAAAATAAAATTTTACTTTTCGTCATTTTGACAAAAAAGACATTAAAAACTATGCTTTTAAAGGCATTTCAACCAAATAAATCATAAACAAAAACTTATAAATAATCATATTTTCATTATAAATTATATAAAAAAACGCAACAGAATTATATCTGTTGCGTTTTTGTGCAATTTTACTCATTAGAATCTTCTTCTTCAAGAACTACTACTTCTTCACGAACGATTACCTCAATTTCGTGCGACATTATGTCGTCAGCTTTAGTAACTGTTACTTTGAGCTTTCCGTAATCAAATGTAAAGCCGACTTCAGGAATAGATTCCGCTCTTTCACCAACCCAACCGTTTACAGTTGTTGAATCACTTTCCTCGTCGCTATCCATTTCAAAGAAAGTAAAGAACTCGTCGAGTGAAACAGTAGAAAGAACTCTGTATTTATCATCGGAGATTGCCTTGATGGGTTCAATCGCTTCATCCAATTCGTCCCAAATCTCGCCAACAAGCTCCTCAATAATATCTTCCATACTTACAACACCTGATGTAACGCCGTATTCGTTAACAACCACAGCAATATGATTGTGCGTATCTTGCATCTCTTTGAGAAGAGCATCAAGATGCATAGTTTCAGGAACATATTTTGGTGCAACTATAGCATTCTCAAGCTTAAACTTGGGATGAGTATGGTTAAGAAGATATTCTCGGGCATAGAGAATACCTACGATTTTATCAAGACTTTCGGTATATACAGGAATACGAGAATACCCCTCTTCCTTAATAACTTTTATAAGCTGTTTTTCAGTAATATCGTCAGGAATAGCCACAATGGATGATCTTTGTGTCATAACATCTGCAGCAGTGAGATTGTCAAGTTTAAATACGTTCTTTATATATTCAACGTCATCTTCATCAAGACCACCTTCGTCAGCGCCTGCATCAAGCATTGTAACAATATCCTCTTCGGAAACAGTTTCTTCTTTTTCATTGGGATCAATTCCAAACAATCTAAGAATTCCGTTTGTTGAAACAGAAAGGAACCAGATAACAGGTTTAAGAATTGTTGAAAGAACGGATACAACTCCGCAGAAGGATTTTGCCACCTTTTCCTTGTTTTTCATAGCAATTCTCTTGGGAACAAGCTCTCCAAGTACGAGAGTGAAGTAAGAGAGAACGAGAGTTACAAGGATAACGGAAATTGTTTGAATAGCGGTAGCATAATTAGGAGCGATATTAAACTGATTAATTAATGCCGCAGAAAGCATATCACCGAAGCTGTCTGCCGCGAAAGCTGAGCCCAAGAATCCTGCAAGAGTAATACCAACTTGAATAGTAGATAAGAATCTTGTGGGATCATCAAGAATTTTAGTTATTTTTTCTGCTTTTTTGTCACCGTCATCAGCAAGGGCTCTCATTTTCTGATTATTGAGTGATATAACCGCGATTTCAGTGGCGGCAAAAAAAGCGTTAAGTGCGATAAGTATAATTTGTAATAAAAGTTGTCTAAATATAGTAGACATAATTCCTCCAATTTAATAATTCAGATGTTGTTCAGTAAAAAATATTAAGTATAATATTAACTCACGAAATTATCGGTGAGTGGATAATTTTGCCCAAAAACGAGCAAAAGCATCTGAACAAATTGGAATGCTTGTCGTTATAGATATAAATCAAGGGACAACTTCGGGGTAGTGGGTCCACAGTAGTAAACTCCTTTCATATAAATACAGATTACATTATAGCACATAATTTGACTAATTTCAATAGCTTTTGAATTTATTTTTTATTTATTATTAAAATCAGTAAAAAATTAAAGATATTTATTGACTAAATTTTTGGTTTATGATAAAATAAATATAATTATTTTTGAAAGGAAGTATGTTATGCTTTCAAACGAACTTATGAAAACTTATGAAGATATTTTAATAGAAGAATTACAGGTTGCTATGGGCTGTACTGAACCGATAGCTATTGCCTATGCCGCTTCAATCGCTCGTGATGCCCTTGGCGGTGTAATGCCTGAAAAAATAACTGTAAGTCTTAGTGGAAATATAATCAAAAATGTAAAAAGTGTTATTGTACCATCAACCGGTGGTATGCATGGTATCGAGAGTGCAGTGGCAGCAGGAATCATATCAAACAGATATGATTTAAAGCTTGAGCTTTTATCAATTCTTGGTGAGCAGGATATTCAAGCAATAATAGATTTCAAAAATGAATGTGAAATCATTCTTGATGAGCTTGAAAGTCCATGTAACTTTGATCTGTTATTGATAGCCGAAGATTCTTGTCATTGTGCTAAAGTGAGGATATCGGATTATCATACTAATGTTGTTTCAGTTTCTCTTGACGAAATTAATCTTACCGATAAATATCGCAATGAGAAGAACGAAATAGGTAAAAGCTTAAAAAAAGCAGACCGTTCACTTTTAAATGTTAAAGATATAGTTGAATTTGCTGAAACCGTTGATTTATCTCGTATAAGACCACATATCGAACGCCAAATTGAAATGAATATGGCAATCGCAAATGAAGGACTTACCAACGATTACGGTGCTACTATCGGTAAAATACTTTATCGCGACGGACAAGCTCCTCTTAAAGATAAAGTAAAAGCATTTGCAGCTGCAGGAAGCGATGCCCGAATGAGTGGCTGTGAATTACCAGTTTGTATCATTTCAGGAAGTGGAAATCAAGGAATTACTGCATCCGTTCCCGTAGTTGTATATGCAAAAGAAAATGGGATTGAAGAAGAAAAAATGCTTCGAGCAGTTCTCGTTTCGGACCTTATAACAATTCACCAAAAAACAGGAATAGGTACACTTTCTGCGTATTGCGGAGCAATAAGCGCAGGTGTTGGTGCAGGCGCAGGTATTTGCTACCTTCGTGGTGGTAGTTATCATACGATTGCCCATACTATCGTAAATGCTGTTGCAATTCTTTCGGGTACGATATGTGACGGTGCGAAGGCATCCTGTGCAGCAAAAATTGCTATGGCTGTTGAAGCAGGTATAATGGGTTGCGATATGGCAAACGCCAAAAAGCAATTCTATGGAGGCGACGGAATAGTAACAAAAGGTGTTGAAAACACAATCCGTAACGTTGGAATGCTTGCACGCGATGGCATGGGTACAACCGATAAAGAAATTATAAAAATAATGCTTGGCAAATAATTTAGTTAAAAAATTACTTACATAAAAGGAGAAAACTATGAAAAACTTTACTTTTACCAATAAGGTAAGATTTGACTCCTGTGGATATGACGTTTACGAATATGACCATATTAGTGGTGCAAAACTTATCTATATCGACTCAGGTACAGAAGAAAAATCCTTCTGCGCTGCATTCAAAACTATCCCTGAAGATTCAACGGGTGTTTTCCATATTCTTGAACACTCTGTTCTTGACGGCTCCAAGAATTACCCAATGAACTCACCCTTCTTGTTCATGCTCAAGAACTCAATGAATACATTCCTTAATGCTATGACATTCCAGGGCAAGACAATGTATCCTTGCGCATCTTGTAACCCCGATGATTTTGAAAATCTCATGAAAGTTTATCTTGATGCTGTGTTTAATCCCATTCTTGCAGAGGGTACATTTCTTCGTGAGGGATGGCACATTGAAAAAGCAGAGAATGGATATGACATAAAGGGAGTAGTTTATAATGAAATGCAGGGTGCAGGCGCATCAGTTCAGCGTCAGCTCTATAGTGCAATGAAGGCAGACCTCTATCCTGACACATATCAGAAGTATAATAGCGGAGGCGAGCCCTCTGTAATTCCTTCTCTCACTTATGAAAACTACCTTGCTGCTTACAGAAAATATTATAGTACAGCAAACTGTGTACTTTTCCTTCGCGGAAATATGGATCTTGATAGATACACTGATATTATTGACCAGTGGCTTGCAGGCGCATCTCAAGAAAGAAGTGAAATCAAACATACAGTTCAAGGGGCAAATCATAAAGTTTGTGAGCACGAATACCCCATCTCCCCATCAGAAGATACTAAGAGCAAAACGAACATCATCTACTCTTACAGTGTAGGTATGTATAATGATGCTGAAAGACAATTGGCAGCAGGACTTCTTTCTCTCTATCTTATGGATAATAGCTCATCCCCCCTTAAGAAAGCTCTTACAACAAGCGGACTTATGCAGGATGCAGATATTTATGAGGCAACCGATGATATTCAAACATCTTGGGGCTTTGCGGCATATAACACCGAAAAAGAGCATCGCGATACAATTAAAAAAATAATTGACGATACAATTCAAGGCATTATAGATAATGGTATTGATAAAGAAGTTATGCTTGCGCAAATTTCTGCAACAAGCTTTAGATTGAAAGAGCAGAGAAATGCAGTAAAAGGTCTTTGCATTCATGACTTTATAAATATTGTAAATAATGTGTTTTACGGATTACCCATCAATACATATTTTGAAATTGATGAAGTATTTGAAAAGTTCGAGCGTGAGCTTGAAAACGGATATTTTGAAAATCTACTTCGCGAAATCTTCTTTGATAACGATATAACTGCTATTTCAGTTCTTGTTCCGGTTAAGAGAGAGTCAAGTGCAGCTCACATTGCAACTGTTGAGCAATATACTGCCCACCTTTCTGAAGAAATTAAGGATGAGGCGCACCAGAGATTTGTTGAGGGTACTAAGCTTGCAATGGAACGCGACACACCCGAAGTAGTTGCAAAAATGCCAACACTTTCCCTTGATAAACTCACAAAAGAGCTTCCCAAAAAGGAATTTCATGTTGACGGAAATGTACTTTATACTCCTGCAGAAACAAACGGTGTTGCATACTATCGCTTCTATTTCTCACTTGCAGGACTTAATGCAGACGAGATTATGACAGTCGAGCTTCTTTCTCGCTCACTTAGTGACTTTGCTACTGAAAACAGCACTCCTGCAGAGCTCTTTAATAGACTTAATAGATATGCAGGTAAATGGAACTTTAATGTAACAACATTCTCACCTGAAATGAAGAAAGCTGACCCATACCTTGTTGTAAGTGTTGCTTGTCTTGAAAAGAATGCAGAAAATGCACTTGAAACTATTAGCGAGATGCTTTGCAAGACAATTTATGATGAAGAAACTGCCAAAACAGTTCTTGCTCGTGAGTTAAATAACACAAGAATGCAGTTTATGAGCAACGGAGTTAGCCTTGCTCTTAATACATCCGAATCCCTCATCTCCGCAAGTGGATATTATAGTATTCTCACTGGTGGTTATCCGTTGTTCAAGAAGATTCAAGAATATGCCGAATCTCCCGCATCTTTCTGCGAAAATGCAAAATCACTCCTTGCAAAAGTATTTGGAAAAGATAACCTCTGCTATATAGGTCTTACAGGTAATAAAGAGCTTCTTGCACATACTCTCAAACTCAATGAGGGTGCAAAGCTTGAGGGTGAAACCCTTACTAATCCTGATACGAAAAAGGTTGCTTATGCAATTCCCGCAGGTATCAGCTTTAATGTTCGTTCACTTGACATAACAGAAATTCTTCCTTATAGTGGAAAGCATATCGCGCTTTCAAATCTTCTTTCGCTTGGCTACTTGTGGCATAATATTCGTGAGGTTGGCGGTGCATACGGAACAGGACTTCGCTTCGCAAGACGTGGCGCTATGAATGTTTACTCATATCGTGACCCCAAGGTTCAAGAAACATACGAAATTTACGATAATATTGCAAATTATCTTGCAACTAACGAATTTACCGACGGTGAAATTCTTGGTTGTATCATCAGTACACTTGCAGACTTCGTAAATCCCAAGTCCGTTGAACAAGAAGGAACTGAAAACGAAATCAGTTACCTTGCTGGATATACCTATGAAGAAAGAGCAAAGCATATGGCAGATGTTCTTTCATTCAGCAGAGAGGATATTAAAGCATTTGTTCCTGTATTTGAAGCATTCAAAAACTCTAATGCAGAATGCTCCGTAGGTAACGGTAATAACCAATCCAACTACGGAAAATTTGATGAAATTATTAATCTTTAATACTCTAAATATATAAAAAAACGGCGATTTTTCGCCGTTTTTTCTTATGCATAATTTACTTATAAAAATCCATTATTGTTATAGGTTTTTAAGCCATTTATCCGCCAAATCAACCCACACCGAGCAGGGGTGTGGTTCGTTTTCAGGTATTTCCTTGCAAGTTTCACTCGTAGCAAGTGAAAGCCCGTGATGCCCGTCGGGGAATAAAACAAGCTCGTGCTTTATGCCGAATTTTTCCATCGCCATCGCCAAGTTTTTCGAGTTCTGCACGGGAACAGAATCGTCATTTTCAGTGTGCCAAATAAACGCAGGAGGGGTGTCCTCATCCACGTGCAAATCAAGTGAAAACAGATGCTTTTGTTCATCACTCGGTGTTTCCGTTCCGCAGAAATTATAAAGCGAGCCCATATGCGTCGGGCAACTTGCAGTAACCACGGGATAGCACAAAATCATACCGTCGGGGCGCGATTCTTTTTCAAGCAAAGTGCCACTTGAAAGAGCAACATGACCACCTGCTGAAAATCCCACCACAAAAACCTTGTCGGGGTTGATATTATAAGCTTCTGCATTATCTCTGATATGCTTTATTGCAAGCTCAATTTCACGCAAAGGATTAAGATTTTTCGCCATTTCTGCAACAGAATATTTAAGGACAAAAGCATTATATCCACGTGCCAAAAATTGAAGTGCAATCGGCTCACTTTCTCGGTCTGAAGTCCACTGATAGCCACCACCCGGACATATTAAAATTGCTCTTCTAGGCGCATTCGACATTTCGGGCGGATTATCTCTGATATAAGTTATTAAATGTGCTTTTTCATCCTGTGGAAATATAAACAATTTTTCAATTTTCATAATTTTCACCTCTTTAAAATCATTATACCATTTTTTATTTCTTTGTCAATAATTTTAGTATATTTTGCTATATTAGGGGTTACAATATTTTTATCAAATTTATTAAGGAGAATTGATATGAATAATACCGAAAGAAATAAGGATGCCGAGCTTTTGCAAGACATATATTCAAATGTGAAAATGGGCTCTGATTCTATTATAAATCTGCTCCCCAAAATCAAAGATGACGATATGAAAACCCTTATGACAACTCAGCTCGACCAATACGAAAAATACGCGAATGATGTAAAAAAACAACTTACATCGCAGGGAATTGAGCCCAAGGAAGTTAATCCTGTTTCAAAACTTGGCGCAAAAATTGGAATGGAGATGAAATCACTTCAAGATAGTACCACAAGTCACATGGCAGAAATGATGGTGCGAGGATCTACTATGGATGTTACCGACCTTTTACAAAAAGTAAGTGCTTATGAAACCTATCCCGAATGCAAAAATTCTGTGTCACTTGCTAAAGAAATTGTAGCTTTTGAAGAACGAAATATAGAAAAAATGAAGGAATTTTTATAAAATATTCTTGATTTTGTTGACATACGCATTAAAATATTATATAATAATCTACGTAATATTTTAAGATTGGAGATTTCAAAATGAAAGTTACTAAAGAATCCATTATTGGCGATGTTCTTGATTTTTGTCCCGAAACAGCACAGTTTTTCTTTGAAATAGGAATGCATTGCCTTGGTTGTCCCGCTTCTCGTGGTGAGAACATTGCAGATGCTTGTGCAGTTCACGGCACAGACGCTGATAAACTTGTAGAAAAGATTAACGCTTTTCTTGGAAATTAATGAAAAGGGGCTTGATAGCCCCTTTTCGCTCTTGGAGATATTATGGAACAAATTAAAATTAACGATAGATTATTGACAGCCGTTCCTTTTGTAAGAGAGGGCAAAAGATTTGCTGATATTGGAACGGACCACGCCTATTTGCCGATTTTTTTGATGAATAAGGGTATGATTTCAAATGCAATCGCAGCTGATATAAATCAAGGTCCACTAGATAAAGCAAATGAAAACATAAATAAATACGGCTTTACTAATCAAATCACAACCGTACTTTGTGACGGACTTGCAAAAGTTGACTCTGACTCAATTGATGATATTGCAATATTCGGAATGGGTGGTGAACTTATTGTCAAAATTATTGACGAAGCAAGTTGGACTAAAGATGGTGATAAAAGATTGATTCTTCAACCAATGACTCATCCCGAAAAGCTGAGAGAATATCTTGCCAACAATGGATTTAAGATTTTAGGGGAAACTCTTTCTCTTGATAGAGGCAAGATATATCAAACAATTTGCGCACAATATGATGGTTTTGTTCGTGAGTATGATGCTTTTACATTAGCTTTTGGAGAATATATTCTTAATGATAAGTCTCAACTACTTATCGAACTTTTAGAACTTACTAAAAAGAAGTTAGAACGCAAAGTAGCTGGCAAACTGGCTGGTGGAGAAGATATTTCTTATGAATCAGAAATGCTTGAAAATATTAATAAATACATAGCGAGGTAGTAAAAATGACAGTTTACGAACTTAATAGATATATGAATGACAGAATACCAAGAGAGCTTTCTTGCGCTTGGGATAATGACGGACTTATGTGTTGTCCTGATGGCAATAGAGAAGTAAAAAAAGCACTTTTCTGTATGGACGTTACTCCTGAAGCAATAGATTTTGCCATTGAAAACAGTTACGACCTTATAATTTCACATCACCCCCTTATTTTTAAGGGTGTAAAGAGTGTTTCAGGTGATTATGGCATTCCTTCAAGAATAATTAAACTAATAAAAAATGATGTTTCCGTCATGTCTTTCCACACTCGCTTTGACGCAGTTGAGGGTGGAGTTAACGATGCTTTAGCTGAAATATTCGAATTGACAAATATTGAAAAGGTTGAATGCGATGGCGTTGAACTTATGAGAATTGGAGATCTTCCTAAAGAATTTTTAATAGAAGATTTCGTTGTTCTTGTTAGAGAAAAGCTTGGTTGTGACCACCTTAATTATGCTTCTAACTCAAATAAAGTTCATCGTCTTGCACTTGTTGGTGGCGGTGGTGGAAGCTATATTCGTGATGCACACCACGCGGGCGCTGATACTTATCTTTCAGGCGAAATTGGTTATCACAACCTTACTGATTGCAAGGATAATCATATCAATCTTATTGAAGCAGGACATTATTTCACCGAAAATCCTGCACTTAAGAATCTTGCCAAATTCGTGCTTGATGCCGATAACTCTATTGAGTGCGGATTCTATGAAAGTAATGTAATTAAACAAATTTAAGGAGAAAATTATGACATTTGTTGTTTCAAATCTTTACGGACGACTTGACAAGTTTGAAAAGCTTATAAACAAAATAAATCTTAAAGAGAGTGATACACTCTATATTCTTGGCAATATTGTCGATTATGGCGAACAATCCATTGAACTTGTAAATGATATTAGTACACGATATAATGTTTATTCAGTTCTCGGCGAACACGATTATAAGGCATATTTGCTTCTTTCTGAATTTGATAGAATATTGAAAGAAGGTGGAGCTCCTTCAATGAGTTTCACTAAAGAAATGATAGCATGGTCACAAAATGGCGGTCAAGCAACACTCGAAGCTTTTCAAAAAGCTGATGCTGATTCTAAAGAAGGATTCTTGGATTATCTTTCCGACCTTCCTGTGTTTGAAGAAGCTACACTAAAGAATGGTAAAGAATTTGTATTAACTTGCCGTGGAATTGATAATTTCAATAAAAACACTGACCTTTATGATTATGAGCTTGACGATTTCATGAATGGTTATCTTGATATTGAAAAAACTTATTTTGCTGATAAAACAATGGTTGTGGGATATCTTGACTATGAGCATACTCCCGCAGGTCGTGCTGGCAAAGTAACTGCAAAAAACAACAATATTGCACTCGCGTGTGATATGAGCGAAAACGATGATGTAGTTTGCATCTGCCTTGAAACTAATGACGAATACTATGTTTAATTTAAAGAAAAACGATATTGTTGAGCTTAATATTGAGGATATTAATAATCTCGGAGCAGGCGTTTCTCATCTCGAGGACGGACGTGTTGTTTTCGTTCGAGGTGCGGTGACAGGCGATAAAATAAAGGCAAAAATTATTAAAGTAAACACCAATTTTGCTGTTGCTCGCCTTGAAGAAATAATTGAACCGTCTGAATTCCGCGATAATGAATGCTTCTGCTCGGCAAGTGAAAGCTGTGGTGGATGTGTTTATCGTCACATTACCTACGAGCACGAAAAAGATATAAAGAAAAACTACGTTAAACACGCATTTATCAAAGCAGGATTGCCCGATGTTGTAATAAATGATGTACATAGTACGAATAGAATCAAATCTTATAGAAACAAAGCACAATACCCATTTTCTATGACTAAAAATGGTATTGTCGCAGGTTTTTATGCATCTAAAACACACAATGTAGTACCCGCGTTTGATTGCGCTTTGCAACCCAAAGTGTTTGGCGAAATTTTGAGAGTTGTTTGTGAATTTGCTAATCAAAAGAAACTTACCGTTTATAATGAAGAAACCGGCAAAGGGATGCTTCGTCACCTCTATCTCCGTTGTGGAGAGGGAACTGGACAAATAATGCTTTGTCTTGTTATAAATGGCGATAAGATTCCGGATGCACGAGAATTTGTAGATTTAATCAATGAGAAATTTCCCGATGTAACGAGTATTCAACTTAATTTCAATAAAAAGAATACAAACGTTGTTCTCGGAAATGAATATCGTGTGCTTTTTGGCGAAAGATACATTGAAGATATTCTTTGTGGAGTGCATTTTCGCATAACTCCTGAATCATTTTATCAGGTAAATCACGATGGCGCAGAAATTCTCTACGGACTAGCAAAAGAGAAGGCAATTAATAACCTTGATAATAAAATTTCTCTTGTTGATATGTATTGTGGTACTGGTACTATCGGTCTTTCTATGGCAGACATAGCTAAAGAAATTGTTGGTGTTGAAATTGTTGAAGGTGCAGTTGAATGTGCAAAAATCAACGCAAAGCTCAACAATTTTGAAAATGCCAAATTCTATGCAGGAGATGCAAAGGATATTGAAAGCTTGTTTGCTTCGGTTGAAGCACAGCACGGAGCACTTAACCCTGATGTTGTAATACTTGACCCACCAAGAAAAGGCTGTACACCCGAAGTTATTGAATTTCTTTCCAAACGCAACGTAAAACACATTGTTTACGTTTCTTGTGATCCTGATACGCTCGCAAGAGATTGCAAAATGTTTGCAGAACTTGGATATACAATAGGAGAAGTAGATCCCGTTGATATGTTCCCGAGAACGGGGCATGTTGAAAGTGTCGTTTGTCTAACGAGAAAATAAGCCAAAATCGGCTAAAAACAAGCCATTTTGAACGATTTTGAGATAAAAATTCCAAAAATCGGTGTTCAAAATCAAAAACTGCCCCAATTTTGCCTTTAGACAAATGTGAGTTTCGAGCAAAGTTCGAAAATGCCATTTACAGCAGTTTGGTATAACATATCGAAAGGAGAGTGTAGTCATGACAGATGAACAAAAGAAGCTTATAAGAGAACAATTATTTCTCGCCACTGATTTTCAGAAAAAGTGGAATAAATATCTAAAAGCTTTTGGCAAAGATTTAGATGAACTCTTCGGCACTGACTATGATAAAAAAATACGTCTTTCCGGGGGGCTTGAACACTTATTAAACAACAGATTATCTGATGCTTATCATGTAATACGCCATTTTGAATTTGTTTGTGTAACCGATGTAGACAGACAAATTTTTGACAGACTAATTAAACTTTGCTTGAACGAGGAAGAAATGTCAAAAGCCAAAGTTGGAGATTGGGTAAAGCAAAGCCATGGTGGGTATTATCAAATCATCAAACGCACGACCGATTACGTTGTTATCAAACAGGCTTTCGACCATAAACTTGTTTATGCAAAACAATCTGCAAATGTTGACGGCTTTGCCATTGAATTAACCGACTTAAAAACCTATCAATTTGTTGAAGACGAAGAACTATCGAAAATCAAAAGCTTTTTTGCACGCAATCCCGATGAAGAAACGGAGTTTTTGCGTTACACCGATACTATGCTTTTTTTGAGGGAAGAAATTCTTAAAGCGAGTTTCAAAGAAGCCGAATGGGAATTTAGACAGTTCGGTTTTTACCTCCCTACGCTTGAAAAAGTTGCGTTTATTGTCAACTTAAAAGACTATGGCGATCATATTGGCGTAACCTATGGTTTTACATCTATCGTAGACCAAGACCATTTGAGACATTACGGTGAAGACAACAGT
>JAZKZP010000104.1:0-6350 GCA_045612715.1 Eubacteriales bacterium | reverse complement strand
TTGGGAAGGTTTGCGAGAATTCCAAAGAGCCAGATGGGAGCCCATTTGATCTTGAGGGGCTTGCCTGCAGCATCAAAGCACATAGCTGCGATTTCTTCGTAAGAGTATGTTTCCTTACCACCTACGTTGTATGTAACGTTTGTATCGTTCATATGGTCAACGATGAAGCGAGCAAAGTCGGGGCAGTCAACAACGTTAGCTTTAACGTGTCCATAGCCCTTGAGAAGCTGCATTTCACCCTTGTCAATGTAGGGTTTGAATACCTTTGCGATGTCATAGAAATAACCTGTGGGACGGTAGATTACGTATTCCATGGGCTGCTTCTTGATTTCTTCTTCAACAAGGTATTTTGCGTGGAGCATGGGAACTTCTTCAGCACCGGGCTCGTCGCAAGAAATAACGGAAATGTAGTTGAATTTCTTAACGCCTGCTCTCTTGCATTCTTCATAAAGGTTCATGTTGCCCTTATAGTCGATGTCATAAGATGTGAAGCGAGTTGAAGCACCTGTAAGTCCCATTGTTGTGATAACAATGTCTGCACCGTCGCAAAGACCCTTGAGTGTTTCGGGATTTGTAGCATCGATTGCAACAAAGGTATATTTGCCCTCTGTTCCTTCAATCTTGCCTTCTTTTAAGTCTGCTGCAACGATTTCGTGACCGTCTGCAACAAGACATTTGAGTATGTCAGCGCCAAGATTACCAAATGCGCCTGCAAGTACAACTTTCATTTTGAATTCTCCTTAGTAATTAGTTTATTTGGATCGCCATTTTTCAAAAAATGGCGCAAAAACTTTTTAATAATGTGAGTTATTTGTAAAACTTATCAAACAATTCACTTGATTTTTCTTCTGAAATTTGAAAACTGGAAATTGTCACCACTCCATCTTTGACCGATATATTAATTTGAATATCAAAATCCAAGTAATAAACAGTTCGGTGGTAGTTTGTAGGTTCAGCTGAATTAACATATTCAATAAGTGCTGTTGCTGCTTGTTTGGTAAAGTCATCACCCTCAAGTGCACCTATGTGAACAACTCCCATGCCATAAACGTTCAATATTACTGTGCGACCATCGTCTGCAGTTGCACGAATAAAGTAGTTAAAGGAGTTTTCATAGTTTTCAGAAGTGTCGGCAGGTAAGCCAAATACAGTAAGTAATTTTCCTTCGACAATGGCTGCATCCTCTTGAGATTCCATTCTGCCAAAGTCCATTAAATACGAGCCGCCGGAACATGCAGATAGATCCAACGGTTTAAACTTAAAATCCATTACTGTTCCTCCCTGTTGATTTTATTGTGCCTTATGGCTTATTTCTTTTTGTTCTTCTCTTTTGAACGCTTGTCGTTGATTATTTTCATTTCTGCAGCGGTAATGAGAGTTACATTGTTCTCTTTCGCCCAATCAACACAGCCCTTAAGAACTACTGAAAGGAATACACGCGGAACACCGAGAATTGTTTCAAGAGCATCGTCTGTGAACTTAACTGTATCGTCAGCGCGGTCAGCGGCATAACGAACAGACTCAAGAGATGCCTTTCTAACCTGAAGAAGCTCAGCTCTCATTCTTGTCTTCTTGTGGAACCAGAAGTTCTTGGAATCACGGTAACCGTAGTCAACAGGAAGTCCGGGGAAATCCTTTGCCTTAACGCCACGAATGATTGCGTCGCTGTACTTCTTCTTCATGAGAATTTTGTCAATCTTCAAGATGAAGTGCGCACCGAATTTACTTGTGATACCGTTGAAATCGTGGTAAGGACCTTCATATCCGTTAAGTTCACCGGGAAGATCGTTTTCTGCGCCGTCAAGCTCGCGAACCCAAGTACATTCAATTACCTGGATAGCATCTGTAAGCACCATGGGGCGCTTGTCAGAGGGGTCAAGTTCTTCAACCATACTCTTTTCGAGCTTGAATTTGCACTTTGGCATCTTGTCCTCGGGCTTGTCGCCGGGCCAAGAGAGTTTAACTGCTTCCTTGAATGTTTTGGGGTTATCGTCGATGAAGTTGAGCGCACATTTTCCGTTGCGAAGAATGTTCTGCGCTGTGTTGGATGAGTTACGGCAAGAAAGAAGCATTGCGTAATAACCCTTGCCTGCAACGTAATAGGGTTGAACGAGTGAGTAAGGTCCAAGGTTAGTTGTGCCGTCCTCACAAAGAGTAGAAATGATTACTGTGGGCATAGGGAAAAAGAGAGATGTCTGATAAAAGTTATCCACTATGCGAAGATTTTCAAAGCTGCTCATTGGTTTTTCTCCTTTTTTTAATATATAAATTTTTTTATAAACTGTGTTTGTATTTTTATTTTACAAATAATTTACTAACAACGGTTGCGATTTCTTCATATTCTTTGTTTGCAACAGTCCAAGTAATAACCGCTTCAGCAACAAAGAGGGAGAGAAAATCGGAATTTTCAATTCCCGCTAATTCAATGGATTTTTTAATTGGCTCTGCCACTTGATTTCTAACAAATTTATGATATCCGGGAGCTGTAGTTCCAAACGATCTGATTGCGCTTGGAGAAGTGAAAATATTTTTGTGTGCGCGCATAAAGTCACTAACTTCGTCATAAAGCGCATGTATCAAAACCATAGGATCGCTTTCGTTTTCGTTTTCTTCGCTTATTTTTGCTATTCTTCTCTTCCAATCTTCAAGCAATAATGTGGCGATAAGCATATCCTTTGATTTGAAATAATTGTAAAAGGTTCCAAGACCTAATCCGCATCCCTTTGCGATGCTTCTTATAGTAACGTTTTCATATCCGTTTTCGACAATTTGTGTTTGAGCTTCTTCTAAAAGCATACCACGAACATTTTCTATGATTTTTGGCATTGATGTCAATTTCCTTTCTCTAAGTGAACTTGTTCACCACGATTATACAATAACTTGTAAATATTGTCAATATTTTGTCAAATAAAATTGTTCATAAAAGCAAAAAATATTTTTAATGTAAAAAATCAAGTGCCAAAACAAATAAATTTATTTGTGCAATTTTACCAATCTCAAATAAGAACAAAATAGGCTTTTTTTAAGAAAAAACGACCAAAAAACATCAAAAGTTGTTAAAAAAATAACGAAACTGCAATGTTCATAAAAAATACTTGATTTTTAAATTAAATTTCTTTGTATATATTGACAAATTTTTATATTTATTATATAATTACTGTGAATGTGAATTTCACATGCATGATTTTGTAAATTTCATATCAATATAGATTAACTAAAAAATGGAGGTATAAAAATGGAATTTAAACAATGGCAAGGCTTCCAAGGAGAAACTTGGAAAACAGAAATTAATGTTAGAAACTTCATAAAGAAGAATTACACCCCCTATCTTGACGAGCCCGATTTTTTGTGTGGACCAACTGAAAGAACAAACAATTCAATGAAAAAGCTCAATGCCCTTCTCAAAAAAGAGATGGACAACGGCGGCGTACTTGATATAGACGTAGAAAACACAACAACACTCACTTCTCACGCACCCGGTTATCTTGATAAGGATACCGACGTTATCGTTGGTCTTCAGACAGATGCACCCCTTAAGCGTGCTGTAAACCCCTTTGGCGGTATGAGAATGGCAAGAAGTGCTTGCAAGTCCTATGGCTATGATGTTTCTGACAAAATCGAAACTGAATTTAGATATACAAAAACACATAATGACGGTGTTTTCAGTATCTATACCGATGAAATAAAGGCACTTCGTCACTGTGCAATCCTCACAGGTCTTCCCGATGCTTATGGTCGTGGAAGAATTATTGGTGACTATAGAAGAATTGCTCTTTACGGTGTTGACGTTCTTATCGAATTTAAAAAAGCAGATAAGAAATTCTATGGCAAAAAAGCTATGGACGTTGATAATATGAGACAGCTTGAAGAACTTTATGACCAGATTAAAGCTCTTGAAGATCTCAAAAAGATGGCAGCATCCTACGGCTTTGATATTTCACAGCCCGCATCCAATGCGCGTGAGGCGATTCAGTGGACTTATTTTGGTTACCTTGGCGCAAATAAGGAACAGAACGGTGCTGCTATGAGCTTTGGACGTTGCTCAACATTCTTTGATATTTATATTGAAAAAGATATCGCTGAAGGTAAACTCACAGAAGAAGAAGCTCAGGAGCTTATCGACGACCTTGTAATCAAACTTAGAATGGCTCGTCACTTGAGAACTCCCGAATACAATGAGCTTTTCGGTGGTGACCCCATGTGGATCACAGAGTGCGTTGGCGGTATGGGTGAAACTCATAAGACACTTGTAACAAAGACATCTTATAGAATTCTTAATACACTTTATAACCTTGGTCCTGCTCCCGAACCCAACCTTACTGTTCTTTGGAGTGAGGCACTTCCCACACCATTTAAGAAATTCTGCGCAAGGGTTTCTATTGATACTGACTCTATTCAGTATGAAAACGACGACCTTATGCGTCCTACGTTTGGTGATGACTACGCAATCGCTTGTTGCGTATCCGCTATGAAGGTTGGTAAGCAGATGCAGTTCTTTGGTGCAAGAACAAACCTTGCAAAACTCTTGCTTCTTGCAATCAACGGTGGTGTTGACAATATGTTCGGCACACGTGTTGGTCCTCAAATGCCCGTAATGGAAGGCGAATACCTTAATTACGATCAGGTTTATGACCGCTTTAAGTCATACCTTGCTTGGCTCTGCGAAGCATACGTTAAGACAATGAATATCATTCACTACAGCCACGATAGATATTCATATGAAAAGCTCCAGTTAGCACTTCACGATACCGAGGTTGACAGACTTATGGCATTCGGTATCGCAGGTTTCTCTGTAATCGTTGACTCCCTTTCTGCTATTAAGTATGCAAAGGTTAAGCCCGTTAAGAACGAAGAAGGCATTATCGTTGACTTCGAGGTTGAGGGCGACTTCCCCAAATATGGTAATGACGATGACCGCGTTGACGAAATCGGTCAGAAGATTATAAGAAGAATGATGAGAGAGCTTCGTCAGACACCCACTTACAGAAACGCAATTCATACTCTTTCTGTTCTTACAATCACATCTAACGTTGTTTACGGTAAGAAAACAGGTGCAACTCCTGACGGCAGAAAAGCAGGCGAAGCATTCGCTCCCGGTGCTAACCCCATGCACAATAGAGAAACAAACGGTGCGCTTGCGTCCCTTAACTCCGTTTCCAAGATGCCCTATAACGATGCTATGGACGGTATTTCCAATACATTCTCCGTTGTTCCCGAGGCGCTTGGTAAAACAAGATACGATAGAGTAATGAACCTTACAAATATTCTTGATGGTTATTTCCGTCAGAATGCTCACCACATCAACGTAAACGTTCTCAATCGTGAAACTCTTATGAAAGCTTATGAAAATCCTGAGCTTTATCCTAACCTCACAATTCGTGTTTCCGGATATGCAGTAAACTTCACTCGTCTTTCTAAGGAACAGCAGAGAGAGGTTATCTCAAGAACATTCCATGAATCAATGTAATGATAAATTAACGGGTAGAATCCACTCGTTCCAAAGTCTTGGAACGGTGGACGGCCCCGGTGTTCGCTCGGTAATATTTATGCAGGGTTGTCCACTTCGTTGCGTGTGCTGTCATAATCCTGACACATGGGATTTTGAGGGTGGTACGGAATATGGCACGGACGAGCTTGTTAATCGCGTTTTACGGTATAAAAACTACTATGGCGCACAGGGTGGAATTACCGTTTCGGGTGGTGAACCTCTTATGCAGGCGGAATTTTTGCTTGATTTGTTCAAGAAAATGAAAAATTACGGTATTCATACCGCACTCGACACCAGCGGTTGCGTTTTTAATGATACAGTTAAAGAATTGCTTGAATATACCGATATGGTGCTTCTCGATTTCAAATATACCAACGCAGAAGATTATTTGAAGAATACGAAAATGGAGATGGGCAAGGCGCAGAAATTTCTTGAGTATTTGCAGAAAATAAACAAGAGAACGTGGATTCGCTACGTTGTTATTCCAAATTTGAACGACAGTAAAGAGAGCGTTAAAAATCTCTTTGATTTGAAAAATCAATATTCTTGCATCGAAAAAATCGAGCTTCTTCCTTTCCGTAAGCTCTGCCTTGAAAAATATGACGAAATGGGAATCGAGTTCCCCCTCAAAAATACTCCCGAGGCAAAGCAAGAGTTCATTGATGAGCTTTATAAAGAATTTGAAAAATAAACCAAAAAGCACTCGGCTAATACCGAGTGCTTTGCTTTTTGATGCTTCAAATTTTGATTTGTCGGGAAGTTAGTTTTGTTGAATAACGGGTCGTCGGGGACGCCGACCCCTACGGATTGCAAATTAATTTTTGTTGATTTATAGCCGCTGTGATTACTAAATGTCTATTAT
>JAZKZP010000103.1:0-3928 GCA_045612715.1 Eubacteriales bacterium | reverse complement strand
CGATAGAATCTCGTTAGGACACAAGGACTGCTCCAGAATGACATCTAAAGATGTCCTGAGCGCCGCAACGATAGAATCTCGCGCGGAAATTGAACGAAATCACACAATAAAACCTGTAGGGGCGCACCGCGTGCGTCCTCTATTCACAAAAAGTAACTTCCCGCCAAATCAAAATTTGAACTACAAAACAAAAAAGGAACAACCTCACGGTTGTTCCTTTTTTTATAAAATTCCGTTAATTATAGATTCATTAAAGGTGCAACAAATTCCACAATAGTTTCCACTATCAATACGAAAGCGGTAAAAATTATAGAAGGCAGAAGAAGTATGAACAATAGCACGTCAAATAAATCTGATTCACTGTCCAAGCGCATCGCTTCAGAAAGTCCTGATTCCGCAGAAACAGGTGTAACATTTACACCAAGGACAACTGAAATTGCAAGAATCATTGACAGCATTTTTAAAAATTGTTTTTTCATACTTCCTCCTAAATAATATCAAGCATCTTCTCAATACTTGCGATTTTGACGCAGAGGCAAAGAACATCAACTGCTTGTTGCAACTCATCGTTAGAGGGATAAGTGGGCGCAATTCGAATATTTCTATCACGCAAATCGTTTCCATAAGGATAGGTCGCCCCAACCGTAGTAAGCACAACGCCCGCCTTTTTCACAAGCTGGTAGGTGCGCTTCGCACATCCGTCAAGTGTGTTCAAACTGATGAAATATCCACCATTGGGATCTGTCCAAGTGGCAATTTCACTCTCGCCAAGCTCTCTTTCAAGAGTATTTTTAACAATATCAAACTTGGGGCGAATAATCTCTGCAAGTTTTTGCATATGTGAGCGAATGTTATCAGCGTTACCGAAATATTTGACATGTCTTATTTGATTTATCTTGTCAAAGCCAATCGTTTGCGCCGCAAGGATTGGACGAATTTGATTGAAATTTCTTGTACTTGTTGCAAAAATCGCCACACCAGAGCCGGGGAAAGAAATTTTTGAGGTCGATGCAAAATAGAAAACTCTATCAATATGACCGCAAGTAAGACAAATATCAAAAATGTCAACCAATTCATCTCTTTTATCGGGATAGAGATCATGCACAGCATAAGCATTATCCCAAAAGATTCTAAAATCGTTTGCCGCAGTTTCCATTCTCGCAAGTCGCTCAACGGTTTCAGGAGAATAGGTTATACCCTCGGGATTTGAGTATTTCGGACAACACCAAATTCCCTTAATACTCTCATCGCGAGCAACAAGCGCTTCAACTGCGTCCATATCGGGCCCTGTTGGAGTCATATCAACAGTAATCATCTCTATACCAAGAGATTGGCAGATAGCAAAATGTCTATCGTACCCAGGTGCCGGGCAAATAAATTTCACCACGGGCAATTTACACCACGGCTTCGCGCTTCCAAGTACGCCATAAAGCATCGCTCTTGCAACGGTATCATACATAAGATTAAGTGATGAGTTACCGGCAACAAATATATTTTCAGGTGGGATATTCAAAAGGTCGGAAAAGAGCTTTTTCGCTTCTGGTATTCCCTCAAGAATTCCGTAGTTTCTATAGTCAATTCCCTTTTCGTTTATACAGTCCTCGCTCTTTGATATGCAGTCGAGCATACCCGTCATCATATCGAGCTGCTCTCTGCCCGGTTTTCCGCGCGAAAGGTCGAGCGAAAGACCCATCTCGCAGATATTTTTATATTCATTTTTAAGCTGAAGATATAATTCTTCAAGCTGCTCAGGTTTCATTTCTGAATACTTCAAAATGAACACCTCCTTTATGAATATGTGAATAGTTAGTTAAAGTCAAATGCGCTCATGCCGCGCGGCACCACTTTTGAAAAAAGTGGACAAAACAATCGCGTGGGTTTGCACTGATTTTGCGTAAATTTTCGATAAAATACCCGTATTTTATCGGTTCACTTGCTAAAACCCTTTTACGAAAACAAGTTTTCGACAAGGATTTCATCAACTGAACTACGAAAATCAATCTCTACGAGATGGATTTTCTAAAATTTACTTTGTTTAGGTGTAGCCATTTGGGTAGCAATATGGCTACGTACTCGGTAGCAAATCACAGTTTTTCGAAGTTATGAGAAAAACGTTATGTGTTGTTTTGCTTTACAAAGCAACACGATTTGCGCGAAATTTGTTTATAAAAAACTTTTAAGGTTTTTTAGGGGTGCAGGGGGCGATTTTTTAAAAAAGCCCCCTGCGTCTTTTTTATTTGTAACTAATTAAAATTCGGCGTTACCTGTTGTTCTTGGGAATGCCTCAACGTCACGGATGTTAGAAACACCTGTCATATACATAATAAGGCGCTCAAATCCAAGACCAAAGCCTGCGTGACGGCATCCACCGTACTTACGAAGCTCAAGATACCACCAGTAATCGTCGGGCTCAAGGTTGAATTTAGCCATTGCTTCAAGCAATTTTTCCATTCTCTCCTCACGCTGTGAGCCACCGATAAGCTCACCAACACCTGGAACGAGCATATCTGCTGCCGCAACTGTCTTGCCGTCGTCGTTCTGGCGCATATAGAATGCCTTAATATCCTTGGGATAATCAGTTACGAATACAGGTTTCTTGAATATTTCTTCAGTAAGATATCTTTCATGCTCTGTCTGAAGGTCCATACCCCAATATACAGGATATTCAAACTCGTGACCGCAATTCTGCAATTTTTCAACTGCTTCAGTATATGTGATTCTACCAAATTCGCTGTTTACAAGAGCTGTAAGACGCTCGATAAGTCCGTTGTCAAAGAATTTGTTGAAGAATTCCATTTCTGCAGGGCAGTTTTCCATAACGTAGGAAAGAACGAACTTCATCATATCTTCAGCAGTATCCATATAGTCAGTGAGGTCTGCAAAAGCAAGCTCGGGTTCAACCATCCAGAATTCAGCTGCGTGGCGCTGTGTGTTGGAGCGCTCTGCACGGAATGTAGGACCAAAAGTATATACGTTAGCAAATGCCATAGCATAAGTTTCAACGTTGAGCTGACCTGAAACTGTAAGACCTGTCTTCTTGCCGAAGAAGTCCTGAGTATAGTCGATTTCACCATTCTCTGTTCTTGGAGGATTTGCAAGGTCGAGTGTTGTTACTTGGAACATTTCACCTGCACCCTCGCAGTCACTACCTGTGATAAGAGGTGTGTGAACGTAAACGAATCCTCTGTCCTGGAAGAACTTGTGGATTGCGTAAGCCGCAACGGAACGAACACGGAATACCGCGTTAAATGTGTTTGAACGAGGACGAAGATGTGCGATAGTTCTCAAATATTCGAGAGTGTGGCGCTTCTTCTGCAAAGGATAGTCGGGAGTGGATGCACCCTCAACGTCAATCATCTCTGCCTTAAGTTCAAAGGGCTGCTTTGCCTCGGGAGTAAGCTCTAAAGTTCCCTCGATGATAAATGAGCAACCAACGTTCTGCTTTGCAATAGTTTTATAGTTTTCAAGCTTTGCATCCTCAAAAACGACCTGAAGATTCTTAAAATAGCTTCCGTCATTGAGTTCAATAAATCCGAACACGTTGGACGCACGAATTGTTCTTGCCCAACCTGCAACAGTAATTTTCTGTCCCGCAAATTTCTCGGGAGATGCAAAAATTTCTTTGATAGTAATGCGTTTCATTTTTCTACCTTCTTTTTGAATTTATTTTATATTAAATAAAAAATTTTATATATTGTATCACAAAATATAATAAAATGCAAGTGTTTCGGGGATTTTTCTTTAAATTTTGGTTTGTTGAGTAGTTAGTTTTATCTTGGAACGCTCAAGCCGCTAGGCTTCCGCTTTTGAAAAAGCGGAGCAAAACAACAGATGGGTTTGAGCGAATGTTTCGTAAATTTTCGAAATTCCTAACGGAATTATCGGTTTAGAAGTGAAATTCCAATCTTACAAGCAAGCTTGACGCTTG
>JAZKZP010000102.1:0-12296 GCA_045612715.1 Eubacteriales bacterium | reverse complement strand
GCTCGAGAATGACACTTCGTGTCCGGCACAACAACCGAAGGATCTCGAACGAAGTGACGGACGCAAAAGATTATTTTGCTCCAGAATGACACAAGGACGCGATAGAATCTCGGCGCGCCTTCACTCCAGAATGACAGCGCGGGTTTATCGTTTGTATGGACGCCACTCCCTACAATATTAGTGCTTATTATATGGGGAAAAGCGCGAAGCTGATGAAAGCTTTTTTGGTTACTTTTTTCTCGAAAAAAGTGACCGTTAAATCCCAATTTATTGGTAAATTATTTCTTAAGCACCACGGTAAAGGTACAGCCCTTATCGTTATTGTTTTGGAGGGAAATTTCGCCGCCTTCAAGGTCAATTATCTTTTTTACAAGGGCGAGTCCCAATCCGTTACCCTCCTGCTTATGCGAGGAGTCAACTTGATAAAATTTATCGAAAATATGCTTTTTTGCATCTTCGCTTATGCCTATACCCTTATCCGAAATTGTGAAAATTATCTTATCTGTGTGGTTATAAAGTCTAATTTTAATCTCGCCATTATCGTCGCTGAACTTTATTGCATTACTTATAAGATTATCCCAAATATGATGCAAAAGTGCCTCGTTACCAACAAAATCGGTATCATCCATTTCGATATCAAACTCAATATTTTTGCTCTCCCACGCACTCTCAAGAGCAAGAAGAGATTTTCTTATTTGTTCATCAAGGTCAAAATGTGTTTTGTGTGATACTATGCTTTGATTTTCAAGCTTTGAAAGAAGAAGCACGCTTCCCGTAAGTGAGGAAAGGCGGTGTGTATTAAAAATAATCTTTTCGAGATATTCGCTTTGCTCTTCGTTCAAGCTTTCGTCGCTTTGTAAGAGCATCGAATATCCCTCGATGGCATTGATAGGAGTTTTGAACTCGTGAGAAACGTTTGAAACAAAGTCGCTTTGCAAAATTTCGGTGGATTGAAGCTCTTTTGCCATCATATTAAATCCATAAAAAATTTCTTTGATCTCCTTGGTGTTGGATTTCGTTTCGAGTCGAATTGAAAAATCTCCCTCAGATATTTTTTTCATAGCGGACTCAATTTCTTTGATGGGTTTGATAAACCAACGTGTTAAGGCATTGGTTGCAAATATACCGACAAAAAGGGAGATAATTATAAGGTCTACCCAAAGGGGAATATTCCAAAAATCTGCCAACAACCATCTGCAAAAAGCATCAATGCCTATTGCAAGGAGAATACTTGCCAATATTGCGGCTGTCACGGTCAGTATCAGTCGAAATCGAAGATTGAATTTCTGCTGAAGCTTTTTTATGTTTTGAAATTTTTCTTTTTCTTTCATTGCTTGACCACCTTGTAGCCGACACCACGCATTGTTACGATTTTAAAATCGGTATTAGTCTTGAATCGATCACGAAGTCGAGCAATATGTACGTCAACTGTGTGCGTATCGCTCTCGTTATCATAGCCCCAAATTTCGTCCATGAGCTGATGGCGCGTGAAAATCTTACCGGGGAAGGATGCCATTTTATAAAGGAGCATAAATTCTTTCTGTGGTAAAATGAAATTTTCTGTTTCGGTGTAAACGGAGAGTGAATCAAGCTCTAAAATCGTCTTACCGAAGATGAGCTTTCTATCGTTTATCATTTGTGCGCGACGTAAAAGAGCGCCAACTCGAAGAACCATTTCGTTGATGTTGATGGGTTTAACCATATAATCGTCCGTACCTGAAACAAAGCCCTCACGCATATCGTCGAATGCGTCTTTAGCAGTTATCATCATAACGGGAGTGTTATTTCCTGATGTACGAAGCAAACGAACAAGTTCATATCCATTCATTATCGGCATCATAATATCGGAGATTATGAGGTCATAGTAGTCCTTGTCGAGTGCATCAAGCGCTTCTTTGCCATTGGAAACACCCTTAACTAAATATCCGTTTTTGGTTAAAATGTGTGAAAAGAGTTGACGAAGCTCTCTATCATCCTCTGCAATTAAGATTTTTAACATAGTTTTTCTCCATTTCTTTTTTATTTTACGTTCAAAATTTGATTTATTGGTTAGTTAGTTTTCCTCGTTAAATCCCCGTTGGCATATTAGTTTTTGGCTTTAACGATTGAATAAATTGAGCGTGCATTGGGGTTGGGTGTATCTAAAATTATGCTCATTATGCATATTTCAAGCATAGCCAATGTGAGAAGAAATATAGCGATGGGTAAATAAAAATCTATAAAATTAAAGAAAATAGCAAACGGGATTGCTAACAATAATCCCCCAAACACCTTGCACGATATTGAGTGGATAAAAAATACTTTTTTATGCTTGATAAAATTGATTATAGGTGATAGTGTACCTATTGCAAGTGCTAAAACAAGCCAAACTGTAAGCTTTTTCGTTATCAAATTCATTGAGAATACAATTTTTATAAGGTTTGCAGATAACAACAGGTCTGCAATTGAATCTAAAACAGCGCCCATATGTGAGCAAGAGCCTGTTTTTCGTGCTATTGTACCGTCGATTATGTCGGTGAATTCTGCTACTGTATATATTATTAGAAATAAAACTGAAATTTTCTTGAAAAAAATCAACAAAATTGATGCTAAAAATATTCTTGATGCTGTTAATATGTTGGCGATGCGTTTCATATGGTTAATGATGTCCTTTCTGGTTGATAATTAGTTGCTTGATGGAGTTGTCAAATTCTATGCGCCACAGACGAAGTGTGTGATGATTTCTAAACATATATATTCCACTATTGATAAAGTCAAGTGATAGCAAAACTATTAGCGAAATGGCAAGAATTGAAAGGGTTTGATAGTTCATTTTTGAAAAGTTATTCAACAGGGGATCAAAAAAATATTTCATAAATACCGTTATGAGCATGGCAAATATCGTGCTTGTAGGGATTGATGTATATTTAGTTATGTGAAGGGGGAGGGCAGTATAATTCCACCACACAATATCGCAGGACCATTCGATCATATGTCCTAAAATAAGCTCACCTATACTTACGCATAAAAATGCGATTAAAAAGTAATAGAGAGAGGAGATAAAGGAACTGCCAATCACTACGTTTTTTCCAAAGAACATAGGTGAATGAGGAGTTCCGAAAAGCTTGTAAATGGTCAATATTGCAAGACCATAGCCAAGAAGGAATGGGAGCACCATGTTTCTGTTGTCTATGACACCGATTGAAAAGCTGATAAAGAAATTTTCAACAAGAAATCCAAGAAATGAAACCAATATTATTATTAAAATAAGTGCATAAGTTCTTGCGTTTATCATTTTTTATCCTTTCTGCAAATATTTGCTTTTAGTGACTATAGTATATATTTTTAGTTTCAACTGTTTTTCAAATAAAATTCAATAAACGTTGATAAATAAAAATTTTTAAAAATAGAAAATTTTTCTAAAAAATATATTGACAAAATGAGAAAAATGGTATATAATACGCAGAGGTTAGCATATGCTAACTCGAATGTTCACGAAAGAAAAGGTGAAGTTATGACATTAAAAAATGCCGAAAGTGGCAGAGAATATACAATAAAAAATATAATTACTGACGATGATGAGCTTGATGCATTCTTGTTCTCGCTTGGATGCTATAGCGGTGAAAAAATCACTTTGGTGGCTCATCGCAGAGGCGGTTGTGTTGTGTCGATAAAGGACGCAAGATATAACATTGATTATCAATTATCAGATGCTATTTTTATTGAAGAATAAAAGGTATCCTTTTATTTTTGTTTACTGGTTAGTCAATGCTAACTGCTGCGTTGGTTGGTATTTAAATAATCGTTTTAAAATAATATTAAAACAACAATTATTTGCAACTTTAATTTAGGAGAAAATATATGAGAATTGCTTTAGCGGGTAATCCTAATTCAGGAAAGACCACGATGTACAATGCTTTGACCGGAAGAAGCGAAAAGGTCGGCAACTGGGCGGGTGTTACCGTTGATAAAAAAGAACATCCAATAAAGGGCATATATACGAGTGTGAAAAACGTGATTGCCGTTGACCTACCCGGTGCATATTCTATGTCACCTTTTACAAACGAAGAAAGCGTGACGAGTACATACATTAAAAATGAAAATCCCGACGTTATTATCAATATAGTTGATGCTTCAAATCTTTCAAGAAGCTTGTTTTTCACAACACAGCTTCTCGAACTTGGTATTCCTGTGGTGGTTGCCCTCAATAAAAGTGATATAAATGATAAAAAGCAAACGGTTATTGATACCGAGCTTCTTTCCAAAAAGCTTGGTTGCCCCGTTATTAACACAGCCGCAATAAATGGTGATGGGTTAAAGGTGCTTGTATCAACTGCTATTGCGAGTATCGGACGAGGACAAAAGGCACCTTATAAGCAGGGATTTGTTGACATTACTAACAAAAACGATGTAATTTCTGCTGATAAGGCAAGATTTGTATTTGTAAATAAGCTTGTTAGTGTGGTTGAAAAGAGAACGGTATTTACAAAAGATATAACGCTTTCTGATAAGATTGATGATGTTCTTACTAACAAATGGCTTGGAATTCCGATTTTTGCTCTTGTTATGTTCCTTGTATTCCAAATTTCTCAAGTTTGGATCGGAACACCTATTGCGGATTGGTTGGTTGGATATCTTGAAGCGTTCCAAGGTGTTATCGGTGAACTTTTAGAAAATGCTAATCCGTTACTTTCAGCAATTTTAGTTGACGGTGTTATTGGCGGTGTTGTTGCGGTTGTTGGCTTTTTGCCACTTGTTATGGTTATGTATTTCCTTATTGCTCTTTTGGAGGACTGTGGATATATGAGCCGTGTAGCCGTTGTTCTTGACCCCATATTCAAGAGAGTGGGACTTTCCGGCAAGAGTGTTATTCCGTTTGTTATTTCAGTTGGATGTGCCGTTCCCGGTGTTATGGCATCTCGAACAATTAGAAATGAAAAAGAAAGACGTGCAGCTGCTATGCTTGCTCCATTTATGCCCTGTGGCGCTAAAATTCCCGTAATTGCCCTTTTTGCAGGCGCTTTCTTTGACGAATCGGGATGGGTGAGTACACTTATGTATCTTTTAGGTATTGTTGTGATATTTATCGGTGCACTTATTATTAATAAAGTGACAGGTACAAAGGGAAAAAAATCGTTCTTTATTATGGAACTTCCCGAATATAAAATGCCATCATTTATGGGGGCATTTAAATCAATGCTTGCTCGTGGATGGTCATATATTGTAAAGGCCGCAACTATAATTTTGCTTTGCAATATGGCAGTTCAGATTATGCAGACATTTACTTGGAGCTTTGAAGTGGCAGAGTATGCGGATGAATCAATTCTTGCATCTATTGCATCTCCGTTTGCTTATGTTCTTGTGCCAATCGTCGGTGTGCTTTCTTGGGAGCTTGCAGCGGCAGTTGTGACAGGATTTATCGCTAAAGAGAATGTTGTTGGCACGCTTGCGGTATGCTTTGTTGGACTTGAAAATCTTATTGATACTGATGAGCTTGCGATGATGGAAGGTGTTGGCGCTGAGGTTGCGGGTGTAATGGCAATCACGAAGGTAGCGGCACTTGCTTATCTTATGTTCAACCTTTTCTCACCACCTTGCTTTGCGGCAATCGGTGCTATGAATGCAGAAATGAAGAGTAAAAAATGGCTTTTGGGTGGCATTGGACTTCAGCTTGGAATTGGTTATACAATCGCGTATTTCGTATATACTGTTGGAACTCTTTTAACATCTCCTGAATCTCTTAATTTGACTGCTACTCTTATGGGACTTTGGGTTGTTGTAATGTTCTGTGCTATAATCTTTGTGCTTTCGAATAGAGCAAATACTAATCAAAAGTCTAAAGCGTGAGGATGATTATGGTTTTAGAGGATTTGATTGTAATTGCGATTTTGATTCTTCTCGCAGGTGGAATATCCTTGTATATTTACCGTCAAAAGAAGAAGGGAAATAAGTGTATCGGTTGCCCATACGGAAAAAACTGTTCGGGCGAATGTAATAAGAATTAAAAAAAGCACCCACTGAAGTGGGTGCTTTTTCATACTTTATTTAATTATCTATAAAAGCTATTTCCACCGATGAATTCACGAACGATGCTTGTGGGTGGAATTTCGTCCTCGACGTCGGCTTCGCGGATATAGTTGAGAAGTCCGACCATCGCACGCACCTGCTCATAGCACTCGTCACTCGGGTCAACCTTTGTGAGCAGAGGATAGATGTACTTCTTAATTACAGCCAACTCATAAAGGGTTGAGCTATTGAAAATAACGTCTGCATTTTCTTGATAGGGGAATATCCATCTTTCTTCACCACGACGAACCGAATCCCACATGTCAAGTGTTCTTTGAACGCTTGCGCCACGTCCTTCGAAGTCGCGTACGGTACGACGCAAAAGGCGGAGTGTGCTTGTGGGGATTCTGTTGTGATAGTCAAAGTTAAGAGGGAGAAGGGGACTTACATAAACTCTGAAAACGAGCTTGGGTTCAAGGTCAGCAGGCACAAGTGACGGATTAAGTCCGTGGATGCCCTCAACGATGATAACGGAATTTTCTTTTAATTGCATTTTGTGTCCCGTCCAAACCCTCTTGCCGAGTTTGAAGCTGAATGTGGGAATCTCAACCTCTTTGCCCTCAAAAAGTTCTTTAAGATGCTTGCCGAAAAGCTCGGTGTCGATAGTGTTGATGTGCTCAAGGTCGATTTTTCCGTCAGGTCCGGGAGCAATCTTATCTCTATCAATATAGTAATCGTCAAGACTCATCAAAATGGGGGATTTTCCGTGAACGCGAAGCTGTGTTGCAAGACGGTTTGCGCTCGTTGTCTTACCTGATGAGCTTGGTCCTGCAAGCATAACTGCCTTGGCACCTCGCTCGCAAATCATATCGGCAATTTGTGAAAATCTCTTTTCGTGAAGTGCCTCGTTTACTCGAATAAGCTCGCGGATTTTTCCATTTTCAGTGAGCTCGTTGAGATCAGCTACAGTTTCGCATCCCATAAGTTCACTCCAACGCTCGCCCTCTGAATACACATTAAAGAAGTTGGGCATTTCGCGATAAACCGAAACTCTGTCAGGATTTTTTGTGTCAGGAAGTACGAAAATAAATCCATTTTTAGCTTCAACTATGCTCCAAGAACGAAGGAATGAGGTTGAGGGCGCCATTTCGCCATAGAAATAGTCCGCAAAGTTCTCGTGCTCATAAACTGTAAAATATGTTTTTCCGCGATATTTTAAAAGTCTTGTTTTATCGGTTTGGTTGCTTAATTTGTAGTGTTGAATAGCTTCGTCAATCGGTATGCGACGGCGGAGAAGGGGAATATCATCATCGACTATTTTTTGTACTTCATTTGCAAGGTCATCGGCAGAGAAATTTTCTACTCCGCTGACGTTGAAATAAATTGAATTCCCAAGAGAACAACTCATTTTTGCAATAGCACCCTTGTAAAGACGTTCAAATGCGAGGAAGATGATAAACTGTGCTGTTCTAACGTATGCTTCGCGTCCCAAAGGATCGTCATAGCCGAAAAGACGAATGTTTCCACCTGAAGCTTCCATAGCAGTTCTTATAGTTTGTCTGTCGGGAGTTACGTCCTTTGAACGAATCGGAACATAGTTAAGTGTGAAAACTCGACCTGCAATTTTTGCAACCAATGGGTCGGTTGAGAGTTTTCCTTGAATGTAGCCAAGTTCCTTAACTATGTCAAATAATGATTGATCCACCTTGGGTTCAATCATGTGATTATCAATATATAATTTCATAAATTTATCTCCTTTTCATATAGATTTTATCGCGAAAATTTTAATATTATTCTTTAAAATGCTAAATTGAGATTTATCAAGATGTTAGCACTCACCTTTCCACGATTGTTTTGCGCTAACGCCACGTGGAGCGTCCGATTTTGAAAAAGCGACGCAAAACAATGGGGGGGGGCGAACAACTGTATAAATCAAAATTTGAGCGTCAAATTTGGACAAAAAAAGGCGACTACTAAGGTAGTCAACCATTATCGGCGGTTGTAGAAACGCTTAGCCGTATCCTAAGCTTATACCATAAGTAATTATATCTAATTTTACACAAAAAGTCAATGATTATATTTATAAAATTGTAGAATTTACACATAAAACAAAAAAATAATCAGGGAGAAGCAAAATCTCCCTGATTTTTGTTTATTATTCACAATTTTTAAAAATTCCGTTTGATAGAACCGGCATTATAGTTTCGTCGATTATACGGTCAATATCCTCGTCAGTCATCTGCTCAAAAATGGCGCGCAAACCCACGAAATTCGATATTCCCATAAGCATATATGCAACAGTAGTTGCATCGGGAACATCTACCTCATTTTCACTATTTTTAAGTGCGTGGGTGTAGCTTTCTGCAAACGAGCTATAGTAGTCGGTAAAGAGCTTTTTATCTATTGAAAGTGAGCCCCATATAATGTCATATACATTGGGGGTTCTCATAGCGAATTTGATAAAGCATTTTATACCCTCTCGCTCCTGCTCGTAACGGGTTTTGCAGTCTTTGATGCTTTCAGAAAGAAGTGCTTTTATTTGCTTTTGATATTTCCACATTAAGTAGCGATAAACGTCAGTTTTAGTTTCAAAATATATGTAGAATGTGCCAACTGCCGTATCGGCTTCTTTGCATATGTCGGATATTGAAGTGCCGTGAAATCCATTGGTTGTGAACAACCTTTCGGCAGCATCAAGCAATTTGTTCATTTTTGCCAAACCAAGCTGGGTTTTAGGCAAATTTATACCTTTTGCGTTATAGTTTTCCATTGAATAAATCCTTTTAAGTATTTGGTAATCACATTATAACATTTTTTATTGTTATTTGCAATAGTTATTGACACATTTTTTTGTTTATTTTTCACTAAAAATTTTAACAAAATGAAAATTATTTGTTATTATATTGACAAATAGATAAAATTTATATATAATATAGTAAAACAAATATGAATATTATTCATATTTTTAAAACGGAGGAAAAACAAAATGACATTTAGCGAACTTTACGTAGGACAAAAGGCGTCCGTACAGAAAACATTTGCCGATGCTGATCTTAGAGCTTTTGCTGAGGTAAGCCTTGACACAAATCCCATTCACCTTGACGAAGAATACGCAAAGACAACAATCTTTGGTAGAAGAATCGTTCACGGTATTCTTACATCCGGTCTTATTTCTGCAGTGCTTGCAAATAAGCTCCCCGGCCCCGGAACAATCTATCTCGGTCAGGAACTTAAGTTTACAGCTCCCGTATTCCTTGGCGATACAATTACAGCTGAATGTGAGATAGCTGAAATCCGTGAGGATAAGCACATTGTTAAGCTCAATACAACTTGCTATAACCAGGATGGTAAGGTAGTTATCTCCGGTATGGCTACAGTTAAGTTTAACGGATAATTTTGGTTTTTTAACCAATATCTTGTAGGGGAGGGGTTTCCCCTCCCGTATGAGTACTTAAATTTGTTTTCAATAAAATTTTAACATAAAAAGGGAAATCGAAAACGAATTCCCAAGGAGGACATTACAATGGCAAATTACAAATCAATTCTGTTTGAACAGATGATCAAGGATTTCGCTGAAACTGAAGTTAAGCCTCTTGCGCAAGAGGTTGACGAGCAAGAGCGTTTCCCTGCAGAAACTGTTGAAAAGATGGCGAAGATGGGTCTTATGGGCATCATCGTTCCCAAGGAATATGAGGGTGCAGGCGGTGACTATTATATGTACATCTCCGCAGTTGAAGAATTTTCAAAGCATTGCGCAACAACAGGCGTTATTCTTTCAGCTCACACATCTCTTTGTGTAGCCCCTATTCTTGAATATGGTACAGAGGATCAGAGAAGAAAATATCTCCCTGACCTTGCAACTGGTAGAAAAATCGGTGCATTCGGTCTTACAGAGCCCAATGCAGGTACTGACGCTGCTAACCAGCAGACAGTAGCAGTTGAGATGGATGACCACTATCTTCTTAACGGAAGCAAAATCTTCATCACAAATGCAGGTTACGCTTCTACATACATCATCATTGCTATCACAGGCAAGACACCCAAGGGTCCCGAAATGAGTGCTTTCATCGTTGAAAAGGCATTCGAGGGCTTCTCAGTTGGTAAGAAAGAAAAGAAGATGGGTATTCGCGGTTCTGCAACTTGCGAGCTTATTTTCGAAAACGTAAAAGTTCCCAAGGAAAATCTTCTTGGTAAACGTGGCGACGGCTTTAAGATCGCTATGAAGACACTTGACGGCGGACGTATCGGTATCGCTGCTCAGGCGCTTGGTATTGCAGAGGGCGCACTTGACGCAACTGTTGGTTACGTTAAGTCAAGAAAGCAGTTTGGAAGAAGTATTTCTCAATTCCAGAATACACAGTTCCAGCTTGCTGATATGGCAACTAAGGTTGCAGCTGCTAAAGGACTTGTTTATGCGGCAGTTAATGCTAAAGCAAACAAGCTTCCCACACTCTCTGTAAATGCTGCTCAGGCAAAGCTCTTTGCTGCAGAAACAGCTATGGAAGTTACAACAAAGGCAGTTCAGCTTCACGGTGGATATGGTTATACTCGTGAATATCCCGTTGAGAGAATGATGCGTGACGCGAAGATTACTGAAATCTATGAAGGTACAAGTGAAGTTCAGAGAATGGTAATCTCAGGCGCACTTTTGAGAAAGTGAGGTTGAATGAAAATGAAAATTATAGTTTGTATTAAACAGGTTCCCAATACAACCGAAATTAAAATTGACCCCGTAACAAATACACTTAAGCGTGACGGTGTTCCAAGTATTATAAATCCCGATGATAAGACTGCGATTGAAGCTGCTCTTCAACTCAAGGAAAAATGTGGCGCAACAGTAACAGTTATCACAATGGGTCCTATGCAGGCAGAAAAGGCACTTCGCGAAGCACTCGCTATGGGCGCTGATGAAGCATTCCTTCTTTCCGACCGTGCATTTGCAGGTTCTGATACACTTGCAACATCTACAATCATCGCAGCAGCTATTAAAAAGCTCGGCGCAGATGTAGTATTTTGTGGACGTCAGGCAATCGACGGTGACACAGCTCAGGTTGGTCCTCAGATTGCTGAACATCTTGATATTCCTCAAATCACATACGCAGCAGCAGTTGATTACTGTGAAGAATGCGGTGCGCTCATCGTTAAGCGTGAATTTGAAGATAGATATCAGACACTTAAGGTTCAGGGACAGTGCCTTGTAACCATTCTTTCATCTCTTGCAAAGCCCAGATATATGAACGTTTGGGATATCGTTGCACAGGATGAAAAGGAAGTTGGCATTATCACATTTGCTGACCTTGAACTTAATAAAGACGACATCGGTCTTGGTGGCTCACCCACTAAGGTTAAGTCCACAGCAACAAAACAGTTTAACAAGACAATTGAAACTCTTGAGCTTGATCCCGAAAGCGCTGCAAAGGCGATTGTGGATGCACTCAAAGAGCGTCATTTGATTTAAGGAGGTATAGTATTATGGCAAAGAATATTTGGGTATTCTGCGAACAGCGCGACGGTGAAGTGCAGAACGTTGCACTTGAGCTTTTGGGCGTTGCTCGTGAGCTTGCAGAAAAAACAGGCGAAAAGGTAAATGCTATCCTTCTTGGTCACAATGTAACTGATAAGGCGCAGAGCTTGATTGCTCACGGTGCTGACGGAGTTTACGTTGTTGACGACGCAAATCTTGAAAAATTCGTAACTGAGCCCTATGCTCAGGCAGTAACACAGATCGCTAGAAAGTATGAGCCCAACGTTATCCTCTTTGGTGCAACAAGCATCGGACGTGACCTCGCTCCAAGACTTTCTGCAAGACTTAAGACAGGTCTTACAGCTGATTGTACAAAGCTTGAAATGGATGAAGAGGGTAATCTCTTTATGACAAGACCTGCATTCGGCGGTAACTTGTTTGCAACAATTATTTGTCCTGACCACCGTCCTCAGATGAGTACAGTTCGTCCCGGCGTTATGAAGAAGCTTGAGGCAGACGAAACAAGAGATGGCGAAGTTGTTGTTGAATCAATCGAATGGAACACAAGCAAATTTGCAGTAACAGTACTTGAAGAAGTTAAGGCAGAAAAGGCAGAAGCAAATATCGAGGATGCAAAAATCCTTGTTTCTTGCGGACGTGGTGTTAAGAATCTTGAATCTGCTCACGAGCTTGCTTCTAAGATTAAGGGCACAGTTTCTTCTTCAAGAACACTTGTTGACGCAGGACTTGTTGAGCACGCTCGTCAGGTAGGTCAGACAGGTAAAACAGTTCGTCCCGAAGCATATTTGGCATTTGGTATTTCCGGTGCAATTCAGCACCTTGCCGG
>JAZKZP010000101.1:0-18659 GCA_045612715.1 Eubacteriales bacterium | reverse complement strand
TCCATCATACCGGGCATGGATGCACGAGCACCGGAACGAACGGAAACGAGAAGGGGATTTTCAAGATCACCGAACTTCTTGCCTGTGATCTCTTCCATCTTACCGATGTACTCATTGATCTCAGCCTGGATAGCGGGGTTGATCTGACGGCCGTCCTCATAGTACTGAGTACATGCCTCTGTGGAAATTGTGAAGCCCTGGGGAACGGGAAGACCAATGTTGGTCATTTCAGCGAGGTTTGCACCCTTACCGCCGAGGATCTCACGCATGCTTGCATTACCTTCTGTAAAGAGGTAACAATACTTGTTTGCCATTTTTGATTCCTCCAAAAATTAAAATATAAAAATATTTTTATAAGCGTTTATAATGTTTGTCCCACAAAAAAGCAGGACGATAAGGCATACAAATGGTATGCCGCGCGAAAGAATACGCTTATTCCACCCGACATTATACCATAAAATTCCCATTTTGAATATAGTTTTTTGAAATTTTTTTTGCGTAAATTGTAAACATTCTGTTAACAAATGCCTTAAAAAGTCAAAAATTGACCACAATGTGAATCGTATTCACATTTTTTTGAATATTTGAAAATAGTCCTTTACAAATATAAATATTTATGATATAATATAATGTCAAAATTGAAAGATTAGGAGGAGAATATGGTAAAAATCATATCAGTGGATGCAAATTCAAGAGCCAAAAGAGTTGGAATAAACGAAAATGATATTTTGATTTCGATCAATGATAGAGAAATCAATGACGTACTTGATTATAGATTTCACCTTGCAAATAAAAACATAGACATTTGCATTTTGAGAGATGGCGAAGAATTGCATTTCAATATTGTTAAAGCTGAATATGATGATATTGGTCTTGATTTTGAAACTCCTCTTATGGATAAAAAACACTCATGTGAAAACAAATGTATCTTTTGCTTCATAGATCAGTTGCCCAAAGGACTTAGAAAGACACTTTATTTTAAGGATGATGATTCACGTCTTTCATTTCTTCATGGCAATTATATTACTTTGACAAATCTTGATGATAAGGACATTGACAGAATAATTGAGATGCACATTTCTCCCGTAAACGTTTCGGTGCATACAACTAACCCTGAGCTTCGTGTTAAAATGATGAAGAATAAACGATCGGGTGAGGTTTTGTCATACCTTAAAAGATTTGCTGATGCAGGGATTCATATCTGTGGTCAAATAGTTCTTTGTAAGAACGTAAATGATGGTGATGAGCTTATGCGCTCAATGAGAGATTTGACTGAATATTTTCCTGCACTTCAAAGTGTATCAATCGTTCCCGCGGGCAAGACAAAGTTTAGAGAAAATTTATATCATCTTGAAAGCTTCACAAAAGAGGATTGCCGAGAGGTGATTGCTCAAGTAGAAAACTTTGCTGATGAATGTTTTGAAAAATACGGCTCGCGCCTTTTCTTCTGCGCTGATGAGTTTTACATTAAAGGTGAATTGCCTTTACACGATGACGAATATTACGAAGGATATGCTCAAATTGAAAATGGTGTTGGTATGCTTACCTCATTGTTGACAGAATTCGGTATAGAAACCGATTATATTGACGAATATCTTGAAAAATATACTGCTCCAAGAAGAATATCCGTGGTTACAGGTATGGCTGCAAAGGATCAAATTATAGACATGTGCGATAGACTTTGTGAGATTATTGACGGGCTTGAAATTAAGGTTTATCCAATAGTTAATGATTTCTTTGGTCACGAGATAACCGTTTCGGGACTTTTGACAGGAAAAGATATATTTGAACAATTAAAGGACAAAGAGCTTTTGGATGAATTGATTCTCCCGCCAAATGTTCTTCGTTCAGAGGGTGACTTGTTCCTTTGCGGAATGAGTATTGATGAATTACGTGAAAAATTGAATGTTGAAATAAGACTTTCGGGCAATGATGGAGCAGGATTTATTTCTGCTATGCTTGGAATAGAGTAAGGAGGTATTAATATGGCAAAACCAATAGTTGCGATTGTCGGCAGACCTAATGTTGGCAAAAGTACACTCTTTAATAAGTTGATCGGCGAGCGCCGTTCAATAGTTGAAGATACCCCCGGTGTAACTAGAGATAGAATTTATGGTGAAACCGAATGGTGTTCAAAGAAGCTTGTTATTATTGATACGGGTGGTATTGAACCCAAAACAAATGATATAATTTTAAAGCAGATGCGTTTCCAGGCGCAGATTGCTATTGATACTGCGGACGTAATTATATTTATGTGTGATGTTCGTACAGGACTTACCGCAGACGATAGAGATATTGCTACAATGCTCAAAAAGAGTGGAAAACCCATTGTTCCTTGTATCAATAAATGCGATAGTGTTGGACATGTTCCTTACGAATATTACGAATTCTATGAATTAGGATTCGAATGTGACCCTATTGCAGTTTCATCAGTTCACGGTACAGGTTCAGGTGATTTGCTTGACGCAGTAATTGACGCATTGCCTGATGATGCAGAATTTGATGAGGAAGAGGACGATAGCATAAAGGTTGCCGTAATCGGTAAACCCAATGCAGGTAAATCTTCAATCATCAATAGATTTATTGGCGAAGAAAGACTTATCGTTTCTAATATCGCAGGAACAACTCGTGATGCAGTTGATACTAAAGTTGAGAACGAATATGGTAAGTTTACCTTTATTGATACCGCAGGTATTCGCCGTTCTTCAAAAATCAACGATAAGATTGAAAAATATAGTGTTCTTCGTGCACATATGGCGGTTGAACGTGCAGACGTTTGCCTTATTCTTGTTGATGCAAACGAGGGAATTACCGAACAGGATGAAAAGATTGCCGGTATTGCTCACGAAGCGGGTAAGGCATCCATCGTAATCGTTAATAAATGGGATTCCATCGAAAAGGATAACAGCACGGTTAACGAATTTACAAGAGATATAAATACTGCACTTGCATATATGTCCTATGCTCCCATTCTTTTCGTTTCTGCGAAAACAGGACAAAGAGTAAGAGAGATTTATAAGCATATTCAGTATGTATTTAATCAAACCAATACAAGAGTACCTACAGGTATGCTCAATGATGTTCTTGGCGAAGCTACTATGAGAGTTCAGCCTCCGTCGGATAAGGGAAGACGCTTGAAGATTTACTATATGACTCAGGTAAGCGTTGCTCCTCCCACATTTGTTATTTTCTGTAATGATGTTGAACTTTTCCACTTCTCATACAGAAGATACATTGAAAACTGCATAAGAGATACCTTTGGATTCAAGGGTACACCCATTCACATAATAATTCGTCAGAAGGGGGATGAGGTTTAATGTTTATTGATAATATACAAATTTACATTAAAGCAGGTGACGGCGGTAACGGCGCAATCTCCTTCAGACGTGAAAAATACGTTGCACAGGGCGGTCCTGATGGCGGTGACGGTGGCCACGGTGGCAATATCGTTTTCCGTATTGACGAGGGCTCAAATACCTTGCTTGCATTCCGTTATAAAAGAAAGTTTATAGCAGGAAATGGTGGTAACGGTAAGGGTGCAAAATTCCATGGTGCAACCGCTGATGACCTTGTAATCCTTGTTCCTCGCGGAACACTTATTAAGGACGCAAACACAGGCAGAATCATTAAGGACATGTCCGATGATGAAGATTTCATCTGTTGTAAAGGCGGACGAGGCGGATGGGGAAATAAGCATTTCGCAACTCCCACACGCCAAGTACCAAACTTTGCTAAAAACGGAACAAAGGGCGAAGAAAAAGAAGTAATTCTTGAACTTAAAATGCTTGCAGACGTTGGAATTATTGGTTATCCCAGTGTTGGAAAATCATCAATTCTTGCTCGCATAAGCGCAGCAAAACCCAAGATTGCCGATTATCACTTTACAACACTTTCACCAAATCTTGGTGTTGTTTCAACAGGAGGAGAGAGTGGATTTATTGCAGCTGATATCCCCGGACTTATCGAGGGTGCGGCAGATGGTGCAGGTCTTGGACATGCATTCCTTCGTCATATCGACCGTTGCAGACTTCTTTGGCACGTTGTTGATATCTCTTGTTTTGAAGGACGTGACCCTATAGAAGATATCATCAAGATTAATACAGAGCTTGAAAAATATAGCCCCGCACTTGCAATGCGTGAGCAGATTATAGTTGCAAACAAGGTTGATGCCTTGGATGAAGAGCTTGTTGATATCAAAGCTTTTGAAGAATACGTAAAAGAAAACGGATGGACTCTTATGTACGTTTCTGCAGCAACTGGAGAGGGACTTAACGAACTTATTAGATATTCAGCGGACGAGCTTAAAGAATTGCCCCCTATGACCATCTACGAGGCAGAATACGAGCCCGAGGATGCATACGTTGGCGGTGGCAAGGAAACCACCATCAGACGAGAGGGAGGAATGTTCATAGTTGAGGGCGATTGGCTCTTCAATCTTATGGGACAGATTAACTTCTCCGACTATGAGTCGCTCAACTATTTCCAAAGAATACTTTATAGAAGTGGAGTTTTCGAGGAGCTTGAAAAACATGGATGTGTTGACGGTGACACCGTTTCCATCTACGATTTCGAATTTGATTTTGTTAAATAAAATAATAGGAGGATAGTATTGTATGAATATTTGGCATGACATCGACCCAAGAGAGATAACCCCCGAGGAATTTACTGTTGTAATTGAGATTCCGCGTGATTCACAATGCAAATATGAGCTTGATAAGGAAACAGGTCTTATTAAGCTTGACAGAGTTCTTTATACCTCAACTCACTATCCTGCAAACTATGGATTTATTCCGAGAACCTATGCGGATGATAAGGACCCCCTTGATGTTCTTATCCTTTTCTCACCGCCACTTTACCCCTTGACACTTTGCAAGGTAAGACCCATTGGTGTTGTACGAATGGTTGACGGTGGAGATATTGACGATAAGATTATTGCAGTTCTTGTTAATGATCCCACAGCTAAGGATTATTATTCAGTTAATGACCTTCCTTCACACATTTTTGATGAAATTATGCACTTTTTCAAGGTGTATAAGCAGCTCGAGAATAAGAAAACAGCGGTTAAATCTCTCTATGATAGAGATAAAGCAATTGAAATTATCCAGCAGGCAATTACCGATTACGAAGAAAAGTTTACAAACTAAAAATTCAACCCCGACGGACTCCGTCGGGGTTTTTTGATATAATTTGATAAAAACTCTTGAAATTCATAAAAAACTGTGCTAAAATTCACTTAATAACTCTATTTTAAAGGAGAATTATTATGAAAAAGCTTTTAATACTCACACTCGTTGTGTTGGTACTCGTTTTCGCACTTGCTTCATGTGAAAAAGATAAACCCACAACAACACAACCTGCACCTCTTCCCGAGCCTCCCGTTCACGAGCATACGGTGGTTATCGATACAGAAGTTGAATCGACCTGCACGCAAGCAGGCCTTACTGAAGGGAAGCATTGTTCTGAATGTGGCGAAATCCTCGTTGCGCAGGAAGTAACTCCATTGGCTCCTCACAAAGAAGAAATTATTCCTTCAGTTGAATCAAGCTGTACCGAGCACGGACTCACAGAGGGAAGAAAATGCTCTGTTTGCGATAAAATTTTAGTTGCGCAGACAGAAGCGCCCCTTAAAGCCCATAACGAAGAAGTAATCCCATCAGTTGAGTCGACCTGCACGGCAACAGGATTGACCGAAGGTAAAAAATGCTCCACCTGTGGCGAAATTCTCGTTGCACAGAAGGAAGCTCCTCTTAAAGAGCATAGCGCAGAGATTATTCCTTCCGTTGATGCCACTTGTACAGCAACTGGTTTGACCGAAGGCAAAAAGTGTTCCGTTTGTGGCGAAATTCTTGTTGCACAAAACGTTGCGCCATTGAAGGAGCATACTTATGATAATAACACAGACTTGAATTGTAATGCTTGTAATTACAAGAGAGAGTGCAAGCACGCAAATACAAAGATTCTTGCGTCGGTAGAAGCAACCTGCACATCAACAGGTCTTACAGAAGGTAAGCAGTGTACAATTTGTAACGAAATTCTCGTTGCGCAAAATGTTGTTTCCGTAAAACCCCATACCGAAGTAATTGATGCAGCAGTTGAATCTACTTGTACAACAAGAGGTCTTACAGAGGGTAAACATTGTTCCGTTTGTAATGTGGTTTTGGTGGCACAGACTGTTGTTTCATTAAAACCACATACCGAAGTGATTGACGAGCAAATTGAAGCTACTTGTACAACAACAGGCCTCACCGAAGGTAAGCATTGCTCCGTTTGTAATGCTGTTTTGGTAGCGCAGACTGTAGTTCCCGTAACTGCGCATACAGAAGTCATTGACACAGCAGTTGAAGCAACATGTACATCAACAGGCCTCACCGAAGGTAAGCATTGTTCCACTTGTAATGTTGTTTTGATAGAACAAGCAATTGTTCCTACGAAACCGCACACTGAAAGTGATTGGATAATTGACTCCGAACCAACAACAGATTCAGAAGGTTCAAAACACACTGAATGTACTGTTTGCGGTGTTATAATTAAAACCAAATCTATCTTGCTTGCATCTGAAGGACTTGAATTTGCTCTTAATTCTGATGGAAAAAGTTACTCTGTAACAGGTATTGGTATTTGTACTGATATAAATTTAGTGATTCCTGATACTTATGAAGGATTATCTGTGACTAATATAGCTTATAACGCATTTCGTGGCTGTACATCACTCATAAACGTAACTATTCCTAACTCTGTAACAACGATTGAAAGTAACGGATTCCGTAGTTGTACTTCACTTACAAAAATAAACATTCCTGATTCAGTAACAATGATTGGTGAGGGGGCATTTTCTCTTTGTGAATCCCTTATAGGTGTTACTATTCCTAACTCTGTTACTCATATTGCTTGGTATACATTCTATGGATGTTGTTCGATTACAAGTGTAGAAGTTGATGAAAATAATGAGTACTATAAGTCAATAGATGGCAATCTTTATGATAAAGATGCCAAAACTCTCGTTTATTATGCAAGTGGTAAAACGGAGAATACTTTTGTCATTCCGGATTCCGTAGTATATATATATGATGATGCATTTAGTTGTTCTAGTTTTCTTGAAAACATAATTATCCCCAACTCCGTGACAAGTATTGGAAAGAGCGCATTTTCTGAATGTACATCTCTTACAAACATAGAAATTCCCAACAGTGTAACAAGCATAGGAGATTCTACATTCTACGGTTGCGAATCACTTAAGACTATAACAATTCCTGACAGCGTCATTAAGATTGGTAACAACGCATTTTCTAGTTGTACATCGCTTCAATATAATGAATACGATAATGCACTTTATCTTGGAAATGAAAACAATCCGTATCTTGCATTAATTAAATCCAAAGATAATAAAATTACAAATTGCGAAATACATAGTGCAACAAGATTTATTCTTGATGAAGCTTTCTCTTGGTGCTCATTGCTCACAAGTATAGATATCCCTGATTCTGTGACTAGTATTGGTTATTCTGCATTTGGATATTGTTCATCACTTACAAGAATAAATATACCTTATGGAGTTATAAGTATTGACAGTTTTGCATTTACAAATTGTTGGAAATTAACGATTTACTGTCAAGTAGAATCTCTGCCTAGAGGTTGGAGTTCAAATTGGAATTATTCTAACTGCCCAGTAGTCTGGGGCTACAAACCCGAATAAAACAAACAAAAAGGAGTGTTCCTCGGAACACTCCTTAAATTTTTAATTAATACATCCCACCCATGCCTGCGGGGGAAGCGGGTGCGGGATTTTCTTCTTTTTTGTCGCAAACAACGGATTCGGTTGTGAGAATTGTAGAAGCAATTGATGCCGCGTTCTGAAGGGCAGAGCGAGTAACTTTAGTGGGGTCAACTATGCCACACGCAACCATATCGCAATATTCTTCCTTATAAGCATCAAAGCCCCAACCGATTTTGCCTGAATTCTTGATTGTGTGAACGATTACACCACCGTCAAGACCTGCATTGTCGGCAATCTGTCTAACGGGTGCTTCAAGTGCCTTAAGAACAATCATAACACCTGTCTTTTCGTCGCCTTCAACAGTTTCTGCAACCTTTGCAACGTCAGCAATTACGTTGAGATATGCAGTTCCACCACCTGCAACAATGCCTTCTTCAACTGCAGCACGAGTTGCATTGAGTGCGTCTTCAATGCGGAGTTTCTTTTCTTTCATTTCAACTTCAGTTGCAGCGCCAACCTTGATTACAGCAACACCGCCCGAGAGCTTTGCAAGGCGTTCCTGAAGTTTTTCTTTGTCAAATTCGCTTGTTGTGATTTCAAGTGCATTTCTAATCTGGTGAACTCGTGCAGAAATATCATCGGGATGACCTGCACCGTCAACGATAATTGTTGTATCCTTGTTAACCTTAACCTGACGCGCGTGACCAAGATATTCAATGGATGCATCCTTAAGCTCAAGACCAATTTCGCTTGAAATTACCTCGCCACCTGTGAGGATTGCGATGTCCTTGAGCATTTCTTTTCTTCTGTCGCCAAAGCCGGGAGCCTTTACTGCAACGCAAGTGAATGTGCCACGAAGCTTGTTGAGAACGAGTGTTGTGAGCGCTTCGCCCTCAACGTCCTCAGCAATGATAAGGAGCTTTCTGCCTGCCTGAATAACCTGCTCAAGAACAGGGAGTATCTCTTGAAGATTAGAAATCTTTTTATCTGTAATAAGAATGAGAGCATCGTCAAGAACTGCTTCCATTTTATCCATATCAGTTGCCATGTAGGGTGAGAGATAACCACGGTCAAACTGCATACCCTCAACAACCTCGGAATAAGTATCTGCAGAACGAGATTCTTCAACTGTGATAACTCCATCAGATGTAACCTTTTCCATAGCATCGGCAATAAGTGCGCCAATAAGCTCGTCGCTTGCAGAAATTGTACCAACTCTTGCAATATCTGCAGAGCCGTTCACCTTTTTTGAATTAGCAACAAGGCATTCAACTGCACGGTCAACTGCCTTTTTGATACCTTTGCGAAGAACCATGGGGTTTGCGCCTGCGGTAACGTTCTTCATACCCTCACGGATAAGCGCCTGAGCGAGAACTGTAGCTGTTGTTGTACCGTCACCTGCAGCATCGTTTGTCTTTGTTGCTACTTCTTTAACGAGCTGAGCGCCCATGTTTTCGGCTGCATCATCAAGCTCGATTTCTTTTGCGATTGTTACACCGTCATTTGTGATAAGTGGAGCACCGAACTTCTTGTCAAGAACTACGTTTCTACCCTTAGGACCAAGTGTGATTTTAACTGTATCAGCAAGCTTATCAACGCCACGAGAAAGTGCGTTTCTTGCTTCAATTCCGTAAATAATATCTTTTGCCATTGTAAATACCTCCGAATTATTCAACTATTGCGAGAATATCGCTCTGCTTTACAATAATATATTCAACTCCGTCTGCTTTTACTTCAGTTCCAGAATATTTGCTTGTTATAACCTTGTCACCAACCTTAACTGTCATCTCAACGTTGTGACCGTCAACAAGTCCACCGGGGCCAACTGCAACAACCTCGGCAATTTGGGGTTTTTCCTGTGCAGAAGCGGTAAGTATAAGACCTGATTTTGTTTTTTCTTCAGCAGCAACGAGTTTAATTACAACTCTGTCTGCAAGTGGTTTAATAGTCATTATTTAATCCTCCTGATATGAGTAAGTTCATAATATTTTATGCTAACTTTATTATTATATCATAAATTTTTAAAAAATTCAATAAAATATAGAAAAAATATGATAAAGAGGTAAAAAATGGAGATTGTTAATACATATTTATCGGGAACGTTTGTGCCGATTGCACTTTTTCTATATTCTATATTCTTTTTTATAAAACTTCGCGGCAGACCAATAATAAATCCTAACATCATAATAAAATCAATTTTCAAAAAGAATAGCGATAGAGGAACTTCGCCGATTCGTGCAGTAATTTTTGCTCTTGCAGGCACCCTTGGTGTCGGAAATATAGTGGGAGTTGCTTCAGCTATTGCACTTGGCGGAGCAGGAGCAGTATTCTGGATGTGGATTAGCGCGTTTTTAGCAATGATTTTGAAATATTGCGAGGTTGTCCTTGCAGTTCTTCACCGAAGGATGCGAAACGGCGAAAACTACGGTGGCGCTATGTATTATATGATTGACTTCTTTCATTCTCGTAAACAGAACATAGTCGGAATAATATATACGTTTGTTTTTGTTGCTTTGTGTTTGTTGAATGGTTTTACTATGGGCTCTATTATTCAATCAAATGCTATCGCCGAGTCATTTAGCGCAAGTTTTAGAATACCACCAATATTCACCGGTATTTTACTAGCTATCTTGTGCGTAATAGTATTTTTATTTAATGGCAAAAAAGTGTTTTCTCTATGCGAAAAGTTAGTACCTTTCGTTAGTATTCTTTATTTAGGTATGTCTTTTGTGATTATTTTTCGCTCGTATGAAAGATTGCCAAGTGTGATTGTCGAAATATTCAGCAGTGCGTTTTCGAAAACTTCAGTTGGCGCAGGAGCATTTGGATTTTTACTTTCAAAAGGTATTAGGTATGGTACTATTAGAGGATTGTTTTCAAACGAAGCGGGGTGCGGAACTGCTCCAATAGCACACGCAACTTCAAATACAGATTCTCCTTGTGAACAAGGATTTCTTGGTATAATTGAAGTATTTATTGACACTATTTTAGTGTGTACAGTGACCGCTTTTGTGATATTGTTAAATAAAGAAGCAGCATTTAAGTTTGTTGATAATCCAATGCTTATGGCGGTTTCCGCTTTTTCAAATTCTCTTGGAAATGCCTCAGCAATTTTGTTAAGCATTTCGGTGTTTTTGTTTGCATTTGCAACCATTGTTTGTTGGGGATATTACGGAAAAGAATGTGTGTATTTTGTTACTCAAAACAGTAGATTTGAAAAGCTATACTACTGTGTTTATATTATCACAGTATTTATGGGATCATATATTTCTCTTGATACAATATGGCAATTAGCTGATTTTGCCGTTGGAGCAATGACCTTAATGAACTTATATATTCTCGGCAGAATGAGTGGCGAAATAAGCAAAGAAACGCTAATTTGCTTTAAAAAAAGAGCTTCCTGAAGGAAGCTCTGAATATTAAACTAAAGGATAAATTTTATAGCTTGTACCAAGTGATTTTGCGAGTGCATCGCATTCACTACTGCAAATCTTTTCAGTGATGAATGCGGTTTTGTTGATAGATTCAAAATAAGTACCAATAGATGCTTGTCCGTCAATAATAATACATCTTTTGGTGAGATAAGAGTCCTCGTTTGCGATATCATCGTCCGTTGCGTCAACCCAAGAAATAACGGGAGCTTGTTCGTTTGACATCTTTTCGGCAATATCCATAATATCAGCTACAACAGCACTTGCTGTTGGTAGTTTACCTGCGCCCTTGCCATAGAAAAGAACCTTGTCAAGCATATTTGCGCCAACTAAAATTCCGTTGTAAACATCGGAAATATGTGCCAAGGGGTTTGAAAGAGGAACAAAACGTGGAGCAACTGAAGCATATATCTTTTCATCAATGATTTCAGAGTGACCAATGAGTTTGATAGTATATCCAAGAGATTTTGCAATTTCAAAATCATCGGAGGTTATATTTGTAATACCTTTGCAAGAAATCTTTTCAGGAGAAATGCATTTTCCATATGAAAGGGAAGAAAGAATAACAATTTTTCGTGCAGCATCAAGTCCTTCAACGTCAGCAGTTGGATCTGCTTCTGCATATCCCTTTGTTTGTGCATCCTTAAGTGCGTCAGCAAATGAAGTGCCGTTTTCGTTCATTTGAGTAAGGATATAGTTAGTTGTACCGTTAAGAATACCGTCAATGGAGATTATTTTGTTTGAAACAAGGTCATTATTGATTGGGCGAATAATCGGAATACCGCCACCAACACTTGCTTCAAAAAGATATCTAACGTTGTTTTCTTTAGCTATAGCCAAAAGCTCTGTGCCAAAACGAGCAACCACTTCTTTATTTGATGTTACTACATTTTTACCTGCAAGCAAAGCAGCTTTTGAAAAATCGTACGCAGGGTGTGAGCCGCCCATCATTTCAGCAACTATAGATATGTCGGGATCATTTAAGATTATATTGTAATCGTGTATTACTTTGTCAGCAAAGGGTGAATCGGGAAAATCTCTCAAATCAAGTATATATTTTATTTCAAGAGCTTCTCCAAGCTTTTTCTCAATTATTATTTTGTTTTCGGTGAGTACTTCGGCAACGCCACTTCCGACTACACCAAATCCCAAAATCGCAATTTTTTTCATAAAAATCTCCGTTTCGTATAAAATTTGACAATAAATTAATAATTAATAATATCATATCACAAAATTAACAAAAATGCAAATAAAACTATTGAAAAAAATAAAATTTATGGTAGAATATACTTATATTAGATATTTTTATTGTTTGGAGGAAAAAATGGCTTCAAGTGTGATTGGAAGTAAAAGAAACGTTAAAATTTTCGTTCTTTATCTTATGGAAAATATAAACTATCCTTTGGACTATGCTACGCTCAATGATATTATTATGCAAACCGACTATGTTATGTATCTTGATTTTGCAGAGAGCTTTCATGAAATGATGGATGCAGGTCTTATTCTTGAGGTGCAGGGTGAGGAAGAGAATATACCTATGTATGTTGTTTCCGAAAAGGGCAAGGTTGTTGCAAGAGAGTTGAATTCAGATATTCTTACTTCAATTCTCGATAAGAGCTTGTCAGCTGCCCTTCGCTATCTTGATTTTAGAAAGCGTGGAGTTGAAGCTAAGGCAACAATAGAAAAGCGCGACGACGGTAGATATGAGATAGAGTGCAAAATGATAGAAAAAGGTGAATTGATATACTCTACTAAGGTAATTGTTGACACTCTTGCACGTGCTGAACGTATGAAAGAGAACTTTTATTCAAGACCGGAGGGCATTTATAAGGCAACCTTGGCTCTTTTGGCGGGCAATGTAAACTTCTTGCTTGACTGATTTTGTGAACTTTTATAATTTTTGTTAAAAAAATATAAAAAATTTAGAAAATTCGACAAATTTTTGTTGACATTTTGAAAATATATAGTATAATTATATCAAGGTGTTAGAATTTTTATCAGGTGGATGCGAAATGAGTGAAAAATCAATCAAAAATAATGAAGAAATTAATAAATTGATTGATTTGGTCGTTTCCGGCGATTCAGATGCATTTACTACACTCGTGGAAATGTATAATCCATTGCTTAAAAAGATACTTAATTCTAATACTACTGAAGAAATGTCAAAAGAGGACGTTGAGGACCTTAGCCAAGAGGAGCTTATTGCGTTTTATCGCGCTGTAATAAATTTTGACAAAGAGCAAAGCGACGTTGAATTTGGGCTTTATGCAAAAATTTGTATAACGAATAGTATGATTTCTTACAAGCGCGCTGCGGATAAGAAGAATAATGAGGCACTTATTGGTGATGATGAGATGAATAGCATCACGGACCCTGAGGGTGAGGTGTCAAGGTTTTTCGAAATGCGTGAGAGCGAGAGAGAGCTTGGTGAGCAGATTGAGAAGACTTTGTCTGTTTATGAAAATCAGGTTTGGTCATACTATGTAAATGGTTATTCCTCAAGGGAAATTGCCAAAAAGCTAAACTCTAACGAAAAGTCAATCGACAATGCTATCTTCAGAATAAGAAAAAAGTTAAAAACTCTGCTGATAGCAGATTGATATATACCCGTTTAGCTTAAATAAAGCGCTCGAAAGAGAGATGACGGTTAAAATCCGCCAAGGGCAAAAAATCCAATCAAAGTGAGGACAAACCAATGTACGAAAACGAAGAAAAAGTTGTAGAAACTGTTGAGTTTCAGGACGAAACACTTGTTTGCAAGGATTGTGGAAACGAATTTGTATTTACAGCCGGCGAACAGGCATTCTACAAAGAAAAGGGTTTTGTAAACAAACCCAAGGCTTGCAAAGCTTGCCGTTATGCTAAGAAAAATGCACAGAAAGAGCCCAGAGAATACTTCACAGTAACATGCTCTGAATGTGGTGGAGAAGCAAAGGTAACATTCCAGCCTTCAGAAGACAGACCTGTTTATTGTAGCGAATGCTTCGCAAAGAGAAGACAGCCCAAAGATTAATATAGATTTTAATTAAGATTTTAATTACATATATATAAATTATAAATGTTTTCTAAAAAAGCAGGGGACGAATTTCGTCCCTTGCTTTTTTACATAAAAATTAAAATAAAAAATAAAATTTTTGAAAAACATAGTTGAAATCTCTAATATAATGTGCTATAATTTACTAACTTTTATAAAGAGGTGAGAAAATGTCGATTTTTTCGAAAAAAGATATAAGAATAATAGATGGTCCTATTCTCCCTAATATGTTTAGGTATGCGCTTCCGATTATGCTAACTAATATTTTGCAGTTGTTTTATAATTCTGCTGATATGTTTGTTATCGGTAATTTTTGTTCTGACCCCAATGCGCTTGGTTCGGTGGGATGTACGGGTGCTCTTATAAATATGATACTTGGCGTCTTTATTGGTCTTGGTGCGGGTGTTGCTGTAACATTGGCGCAAAGCCTTGGCGCAGGGAATAAGGAAAGAGCAAGTAAAATTGTTCATACTGCATTTGTTTTGGCATTGATTTTGGGTGCTGTGGTTACTGTGTTAGGAAATATTATAGCAGTTCCTATTTTGCACGCGATGAATACTCCTGTTGAATTTCTATCGGGTGCTTCCATATACGTTAAAATTTATTTTTGTGGTTCAGTTGCTAATATAGTTTACAACTTTTTTGCAGGTATTCTTCGCTCTCGTGGAGATACCGTTAGACCCCTTTTGTTCTCTATGGCAGGAGGAATTGTAAACATTATTTTGAATCTTATATTCGTGCTTGCTTTTGATATGGGAGTTGAAGGTGTTGCAATTGCTACAATAGTTTCACAGTTTATTTCAGCAATCCTTGTAATTATTCACGTTACCAAGCTTAAAGATGAATGTCGCCTTGATTTTAAAAAGCTCAGTATTGATTTTTCAGTACTTAAGCAGCTTATTAAAGTTGGTTTACCCGCAGGTATTCAAGGATCTCTTTTCTCGGTTTCTAATATGCTTTTGCAGACGGGATATAACTCGCTTGGACCGGTTATCGTTAATGCCAATGTAGCCGCAATGAACGTTGATGGTTACATATATAACATACTTAACTCATTCTATCATACTTGCCTTACTTTTTGTTCACAGAATTTCGGAGCAAAGAAATTTGATAGAGTTAAAAAAGTAGTGTTTGCAGGATGTGGAGCAGCAACTGTTGTTGGACTGACACTTGGAATTTTTGTGTATGTTTTTGCCGCTCCTTTAGTTGGAATTTTTGACTCATCACCCGAAACTCTCTTTTATGCAAAGCAAAGATTGGCACTTGTTGCTCTTCCATATTTTCTTTGTGGAATCATGGATGTCGGCTCAGGATTTTTGCGCTCGATTGGATATTCATTTTATGCTCTTGTTATAACATTCCTTGGATCGTGTGTGTTAAGAATTGTTTGGGTTTATACGATATTCCCAATATTCAATGACGTAAGAGCGCTATATGTTGTATTCCCAATTTCTTGGTTTGTTACGGCATCAATTTTACTTATAACGTTTGCAATATGCTATAAAAAAGAGAAAAAAATGATGCTGAATTTACTGAAATAAGTAATATTATTTTGTCACTATACAAATAAAAATCCACCCAATTGGGTGGATTTTTTGTCTATTAAACGTCAATATCTTTAATATATTCACTTCCGTGCTCGGCAATGAATTTCTTTCTTGCTGCAAGATCGTCACCAAGGAGAGTTTCGAACATAACTTCGGTGAGGTAGGGGTCTGCAGGGTCAACGGAAACAAGTCTGCGTGTTTCGGGATTCATTGTTGTTTCCCACATCATTTCGGGCTCGTTTTCACCAAGTCCCTTTGAACGCTGAATTGTATATTTCGTATTACCGAGCTTTTTAAGAATATCAGCCTTTTCAAACTCGTCAAATGCAAAATAGGTCTTGTCCTTAGTTGTAATTTCAAACAAAGGAGTTTCTGCAATAAATACCTTATGCTCTTTAAGAAGAGTGGGGAGCAAACGGTAGAAAAGAGTGAGGAGAAGAGTTCTAATCTGGAAGCCGTCCTCGTCAGCATCGGTACAAAGGATAATCTTGGACCACTTGAGGTCATTAATATCGAATGGATCGATATTGCCTTTAACCTTGCCCTTAATTTCAACACCACAGCCGATTACACGAAGCAAATCGGTTATGATCTCACTCTTGAAAATCTTTTCATAAGAGGATTTAAGACAGTTAAGAGTTTTACCTCTAACGGGAATAATCGCTTGGAATTCGGCATTTCTACCGAGCTTACAAGAAGTCAAAGCAGAGTCACCCTCAACGATGTAAAGTTCACGAACTGCAGGGTCTTTGCTTCGGCAGTTAACAAACTTTTCAACCTTGTTTGAAAAGTCCATTTTACTCTTAAGACTTTCTTTAAGCTGAATTCTTGTCTTTTCCGCTGTTTCGCGTGAACGTCTATTGAGAAGAACCTGATTTGCAAACTTTTCAGCATCCATTGGATTTTCCATAAAGTAGATTTCGAGATTCTTTTTCAAGAATTCCGTCATCGCTTCATAAATGAATGTATTGGTGATAGATTTCTTCGTCTGGTTTTCGTAAGACGTCATTGTAGAAAAGCTGTTTATAACAAGGCACAAGCAATCTGCAACGTCAGTAAATTGAATTTTGGACTCGGTTTTATTGTATTTGCCCGCATTTTTGATATATTTATCAAGCGCATAAACAAACGCAACTTTAACTGCCTTGTCGGGAGAACCACCGTGCTCAAGGTAACTTGAGTTATGGTAATATTCAAGTTTATTCACTGTGTTAGAAAGACAGAAAGAGAAGTCAGCTTTAAGCTTATATTCATCCTTGTCATTTCTATCACGTCCTTGAGTTTCCAAGTGCCAAAGCACCGGCTCAGTAGCCGCACTCTCACCGCACATCTCTTTGATATAGTCAGAAATGCCGTGTTCATATTTGAATGATTTTTTAGAGAACTTTTTATCGCTTTCTTCAACCCAAAGCTCAAACTCGATACCTGAGTTAATAACTGCCTGACGGTGAAGTGTTTCTTCAAAGAATGAGTGGGGAATATTAATATCCGTGAAAACATCAAGATCGGGTTTCCAACGAATAATTGTACCTGTGCGCTTTTCTCCCTTTAAAAGCTCGCGTGTTTCAAGCTCGCTGACGGGTTCACCCTTTCTAAAGTGAATTGAGCGCTCGTATGTACCGTCATAGGAATAAACGTCCATATACTCAGAGCTGTACTGTGTAGCACATGCGCCAAGACCATTAAGACCGAGTGAGTATTCATAAGCAGAATCTTCATTGTTGTTGTCATACTTACCGCCTGCATAAAGCTCACAGTAAATCAAATCCCAGTTCCATCTGCCTTCTGCCTCATTGTATCCAAGGGGGACACCACGTCCGTGGTCATCAACTTCAATTGAGTTATCTTTATATGCAGTAACTTTTATGACATTACCGTGACCTTCACGTGCTTCATCTACAGAGTTTGAAAGAATTTCAAAAAAGGAATGCTCGCAGCCTTCAAGACCATCTGAGCCAAATATAACTCCGGGACGCATTCTAACACGGTCAGCACCCTTTAGGGCTTTGATACTTTGGTTATCATATTGTGGTGTAGTATTCTTACTTTTAGCCATTTTTATCTCCAAAAATATAGTAAACTATATAATAATATAATTATACCAAAAAAAATCACATTTGAAAAGGGTTTTTAGGAAAAAAATCTAGAAAAATCAATGATTTTTCTATTGCAAAAATGAAGAAAAAACGATATAATATAAAATAGGAGATTTTGTTTTTGGAGGATAGTATGAAAACGGTTGAACTCATTAAAAACAGAATAAAAAATGCTCATTGCGCCGTACTTGGATTTGGCGTTTCAAACATTCCTCTCGTTGAGCTTTTACTTGAATGTGGAAACGAGATAACCGTTCATGACAAGAAAGATTTACAAAAGCTTGGTGATAAAGCTAAAGCATTTGCAGATAAAGGTGTTAGATTTATTACAGGTGAAAATTATCTTGATAATATTGATGCGGATATTATCTTTCGCTCACCGGGTATTCGTCCCGATTACGAGGGAATCAAAAAAGCCGTAGAAAACGGTGCAGAGTTGACTTCCGAAATGGAGCTTTTTCTTGAATTAACTCCTGCCTATGTTTTAGCGGTGACAGGAAGCGATGGAAAAACCACCACTACAACAATAGCATATAAATTGCTTGAAAAAGAGTTTGAAAATACCGAACATAAAATATATGTTGGCGGTAATATTGGTACCCCATTGCTTTCCAAAGTGGGAGAAATGACCGAAAAGGATATATGTGTTCTTGAATTATCAAGCTTTCAGTTGTTTACTTGTAAAAAAATAATTGATCGCGCAGTAATTACAAATCTTTCTCCCAACCATCTTGATTGGCACAAGGATATGAACGAGTATGTTGAAGCAAAGACCAATATCTATAAATACGGCACTACACATCTTACCTTGAATGGAAACAACGAATTAAGTCAACA